>JAISKG010000260.1 GCA_031261015.1 Dysgonamonadaceae bacterium
TATCAATCCATGGCGTATCCAACGTCAATTGATGAATGACTTTTCCTTTCGCCCAAAGTTCCTGCTCCTGCAGAAGCAGTTTATTTTCTTGTTCCTGCTGCCTGCGCTTCTTTCTTCGCTCAAGAATCATAAAAATACCCGCCCAAAGCAATAAAGCAATCCCCACAACGCCCAAAACCAGAAGTGCACGAATTTTTTGCTGCTTTTGCATGAAATGAACCATCTTATCCATCTTGTTTTTATGATTGAGAATAGTGATCTCATCAGTCTTCGTTTGATTATCAATCGAATCTTTTAATTGTTGGTATTTTTCCAAATAAACATAAGATTGAGTGGCGTTGCCTGTCTGCTTCTCCAACAGATTCAAATGAAAATAACAGGCCGCTTGAACATACAGATCCTGACTCTGAACAGCTTTATGTAAATAATAAGCGGCAGAATCATATTGCTGCAGATGCAAAAAGATAGCTCCTTTATTTGAACACGTTTGAAGATTATCAGCACTTCTTATCCAATACAATTGTTGAAGAGCCAATTCATATTCTTCCATTTCACGATAATAAACAGCAAAATTATTATAGACATAATCCATTATAAAAATAGAATCCGATGATTGTTTGGCATAAACAAGCGCTTTTTGAAAACAAATCAATACGCTGTCCCGATAATCGTCATTCAACAAGTAGGTATTTCCAATATGTAGCCAGTCTAATGCCATTTTTTGCTTATCGTCTAACAAAACATGCAGCTCGCATGACTTCCGATACATCTCTTTCGCCTCTTTATACACTCCCTGATCGACATATACATTACCCAATTGACTGTAAATATCCGCCAAAAACGCCGGATCCGTTTTGCCTGATACTTCCATCGCCTGATGATAAGACACAACGGCTGCTTTCGGATCATTTAATTTCTGTTCTATCTTTCCTTTATAAAATAAGATTTTCGACCATAAATGGGTATCGGTCCTGATATCCCGGCTGGAAAGCGCCCAAGTCAACGCAGAATCCGATGATAAAAGCGATTGTTCTGTTTTTTCACAAGCTTCCGTCAACAAAACATAATAATAAGCGCGATTGTAATTATCCAGATCCGCTACCGGAAATTGAGCCAAAACCGAATATATACTATCCGGCTGCTCTGGTAATAAATGCTCATAAATTGATAATCGAGGATCAACTGTATGCTTTTCCGTACAAGCCATTACAAAGAAAATACAAATTAGAAAAACACCGAACTTTTTCACTATTCGCCTCATAATAAATTAAGATGATTTAACTTAGCTCTAACAAGAATTAACAAATGTAATTCTTTTTCCGGAATCGTGAAAATATTTAGTGTTTTTTAAAACTTATCCGCCTTTTGCGGGGAGTAGCCTTTGATTAATTTCATCTCCCGCGTAGGCGGATAAGTTAATATAAAGTTAAGGTTTTGCAAATCTCGGATACTTAGGTCATATCTCTGGAGAACAGTATAGGACGATCTGACGTCTTTCCAAGTGTATGTATTCAATTTCTTTGCATCTAAAATAAAGATCGACAGGGTATCGGCGGGCAACAACCGGAAGGCTTCTTCCCAAGTATGAAAAATCGCATACATTATACCCATTTTCTTCGGACGAACGACTTCGTCCTGAAATACATTATCTTCGGGCAGCAAGGTATCGGGATAAACGGTGGTGGACACCGCGTCGCCCCAAGCCAAATAGTAACAGACAGGGATTTCCGAATTATTCATCAAATACAAAGGATGCTTTTTATCTTTTGCAAATTCGCACTTCAAAAAAATCCCCAAGCATATTAAAAAGATCGCTGTTCGAATAATGTATTTACGCGCCATTTATCTTATTATCTTACTTAAAATTCACCTTTAGCTTCTATTTCTCGAGAGTCTATCTTTAAGGTGTATTCTTCCCAATCACTCACATTGACAGTGAATGAAATTTCAACACTCCCTCCATCAACAAAAGCAACCACGGAAGAAACCTCTTCGCCGGTACTCTTCTCTATTAAGGAAATAGTGACCAAATCATTTAGAGGAGCTTCTTCAAAAACCACCGTAACGTGATTCTGATCTACATAAGCTTCCGGCATATCTGCTCGTTGTTCCATTCCTAAAATTCTACCTCTTATAAGGATTTCACGAGTTGTAAGTCCCGCTCTAACAGTAGTAAAGGAAAAACACAATAATCCACATACTACAACCAAAAAAGATGATCTCCAATTTTTCATAAACATAGCTTTAAGAAGTTTTCATAAGTTTTAACGGTTCAAAATTACAGGGAATACCGGAAACAGCAAAAATTTTCTCGTTACAATTTCGAGAAAATTATCACTGATAATAAGCAAGTTACAAAATGATTTGTGACAATTCCAAGATTAACTCTCGAAAATAGAAGCATATAAATCTTCGCACTGGGAGTCCTCGGTCATTTTCTTTTTGATCCGGGATTTTCGCTGGCGAACGGCGTTGGTATCAGTCACTCCGTAGCATAAGCTGACTGTAGGCATGTCTAATTTGAGTTTGAAAAGGCAACAGAAAATCAGGTCTTCTTCAGTCAACTGCGGACAAAGATCTTCTAATTTGGCGATATAGATAGAAAAGGAAGCGGAAATCTCATTTTTCAGTTCTATCTGCGATTTCATCGAAAGCCTGTCTAATTTTTGCGCTTTCAATTGCTGGATTTTCTTGTAAATGGGTTTAATCTGGAACAATCGGCATTGCAATTCGTCAATTTGCACGTTATATGCTCGAAGTTCCTTTTCTTTTTCCTGAATTTCGGAGTGAAGCTTACCTACTTTCTCTGTATTTTGTTGTAAATCTACGATGGAACTTTTGATCTGTGTCATTTGGGTATTCAACTCCAAAATTTCTTTCTCCTTTTGTAAGATTTCTTTTTCCTGAGCTTCTCTTCTTCTTTTACTTTGAAAAAAGAAAGCGCTACTGACAAAAATTAGTATAAATAGCGAAGAGAGAATTATTAACCAAACTTTTAAACGATGCTCGGCATCCACTTTATCTATTGCAGCCTGTACATTGTATTTATGACCCATAATGTTCATTTCTGCGGTTCGGGTAATGTGCTCCAACGAATCTCTTAATTCGGAATAATCCATTAAATATCCTAATGCTTTCTTATGCTCTCCCAATTGATTTTCCAATTCACTCAAATACCAATAGCCGGTAGTTTGAGTATAAATATCTCCTTGTTCTATTCCATTCTGTATATAATAACGAGCAGAATCATATTGTTGAAGTTTATAAAATATAATCCCTTTATTCATATCTAAAGACGAATTATTCAATTGAGTGATTTTTTGTAATCGGATCAGTGCTTCTTTATAATCTTCCTTCTCTTGAAAAAATATACTCAAATTATTATTTATAATATCATATAATTTCAGCGAATCTTCGGCTTGAGAAGCAAAAATATAGGATTTTCGTAAATAAAAATGAACGCTATCCTGTTCGTTTTCCATTAAATATGTATTTCCTAAATGGATCAAATCATAAGCACTTTTGCTATTATTTTCCCATTGGGTATCCAAGGTATAGGCTTTATTAAACATAATTCTTGCTTGCCTATATAGCGCCTGATCAAGGTAAAGATTTCCAATATCGGTATAGATATCCGATAAAATTTCATAGTCTTTTTTCTCGTCGATGAGATCAAGTGCCTTCTGAAACCACGCAACCGCAATATCCGGCTCTTGTAATTCCGCCCAAACTTTCCCTTTATAACGTAAAGTTTTAATGGTTAAAAGTCTATCTGTTTCCGGATTTAAATAACCCAACGTCCAGTCCAACAACGAATCGGAGTGAAGCAAGGATTGTTTATTTTTGTCGCGCGCTTCCGTCAGCAACAAGTAATAATACGCTTTGTTATAATTGTTCATGCTCTCCGGCGACAAGCTGTCCAGCATCTGCAGTGCACTATCCGACTGTTGAAGCAGAAGATTTTCGGCCGCAAGCAAGGCGTCGTTGACTTTTCTTTCGTCTGCACAGGCAAAAAACAACAAGAAAACCAGCAAAAAAGGTATGAGCAATATTCTCTTCATCAATTTCCGTAAATTTATCGAATCCTCGTTCAAAGATAATAAAAAAACTGCAAACCGGATTGACCGATTGCAGTTTTTTTACGGAAAACGAGTAAAAAAAGTTTTACTTCACTTTATTTACAATAGCTTTGAACGCTTCCGGATGGTTCATTGCCAAATCGGCCAAGACTTTCCGGTTGATTTCAATTCCGTTTTTATGTAACGCGCCCATCAATTTGGAGTAGGACAAGCCTTCCAAGCGGGCAGCCGCATTGATACGTTGGATCCACAAAGCGCGGAAGTTGCGTTTTTTCGCTCTCCGGTCGCGGAATGCGTAGGTTAAACCTTTTTCCCATGTATTTTTGGCGACGGTCCAAACGTTTTTCCTTGCACCATAATAACCTCTCGTTAATTTGAGAATTCTTTTTCTTTTAGCTCTCGAAGCTACATGATTGACTGATCTCGGCATAATAATTAAAATGTTGTGAATGTTAGCGCCGGTTTTATCCGGTCTTATTTGCTAAAATTCTGTTAATAAATCTTTTAGAAAATCACTTGAATTAAAAAACGGATTATTTCATTCCTAATAATTCCTTCACGCTATTGGTATTCGAAGCGTTGAGAATGGAGAAATGGGTTAATCTTCTTTTTTGCTTTTTAGTCTTCTTCGTGAGAATGTGACTTTTGTAAGCGTGTTTTCTCTTGATTTTTCCTGTTCCGGTAAGAGCGAATCTTTTTTTGGCACCGGAATTAGTCTTCATTTTCGGCATTGTACTTGTTTTTTAATTTGTTATACTTAGCAGGTCTTTCGACCGTTTATTCTATTTTTTCGTCATTGCGAGAATCTATATCTTCACTGGTTTGCTTCGCTTCGCTCGCAATGACAGGCTCTTTAACGAGTTCTTTTTTAACTTCCGGTTTGGCCGGTTTCGGCACACTGCCCGTTTTTTTCGGAGAGAACATGATAATCATTTTTTTGCCCTCCAAAGCCGGCAATTGTTCCACTTTGGCATAATCTTCCAAATCGTTGGCAAAACGGAGCAACAACACCTCGCCTTGCTCTTTGAAAAGAATCGAACGTCCTTTGAAAAACACATAAGCTTTCACTTTGGCGCCCTCTTCTAAGAAACTTTTCGCGTGCTTCAACTTGAAATTATAATCGTGATCGTCGGTTTGAGGCCCGAAACGGATCTCTTTTACAACAATCTTCACCGATTTTGCTTTTTGTTCCTTTTGACGTTTCTTTTGTTGGTAGATAAACTTTTGATAATCAGCTATTCTACAAACAGGAGGAACTGCACTCGGCGATATTTCGATCAAATCCAATTCTTCTCCTTGCGCCATTTTCAAAGCTTGCGTAAGCGGATAAACTCCTTGTTCAATGTTATCACCCACCACCCGGACTTCGCGCGCCCGGATCTTTTCATTTACTCTATAAAGGTCTCTGAGGTTTTCTTTCTTCATGCAATATTGCTTGTTCTTACTGCCATTCGTTCATTTGTTTTTCTACTTCTTCGTTCAAAAGTGCGGCAAAGGTAATAATTTTCATCGAACCTGCATCACCTTCGCCCTGTTTTCTGACGGAAATTTCATTATTTTCTGCTTCTTTTTCTCCGACAATCAATAAATAAGGAATCTTTTTCAACTCATTGTCGCGAATTTTGCGGCCAATTTTCTCGTTTCGCTCGTCGATCGTCACACGAACGTCGTGCTTGCGCAATTCTTTGGCAACCTTTTCGGCGTATTCGTTAAAGCGTTCGCTGATCGGCAAAATCACCGCCTGATCGGGGACCAGCCACAAGGGGAATTTTCCGGCTGTATGCTCAATCAGTACGGCAACAAAGCGTTCCATCGAGCCGAAAGGCGCGCGGTGAATCATCACCGGCCGGTGTTTTTGATTATCGGCGCCGACGTATTCCAAACCGAAGCGTTCCGGCAAATTATAATCGACCTGAATGGTTCCCAATTGCCATTTCCTGCCCAAAGCATCTTTGACCATAAAATCCAATTTCGGACCGTAAAAAGCAGCTTCGCCCAATTCGACCCGCGCTTGAATGCCTTTTTCCTGACAAACTTCGATGATCGCATTTTCGGCACTTTGCCAATTTTCTTCCGAACCGATGTATTTTTCTTTGTTATCGGGATCGCGTAAAGAGATCTGCGCTTCAAATTCGGTGAAATTCAAAGCGCGGAAAATAATATGGATAATGTCCATCACCTTGATAAATTCTTCTTTCACCTGTTCGGGCGCGCAGAAAATATGCGCATCGTCTTGCGTAAAGCCTCTGACACGCGTCAGCCCGTGCAATTCACCACTCTGCTCGTAACGGTAAACAGTGCCGAACTCGGCCAAACGCAAAGGCAATTCCTTGTACGAACGTGGAAAAGCTTTGTATATCTCACAGTGGTGGGGACAATTCATCGGTTTTAGCAAAAATTCCTCGCCTTCTTCCGGCGTATGAATCGGCTGAAATGAATCTTTGCCGTATTTAGCGTAGTGACCGGAAGTTACGTACAATATTTTATTTCCGATATGCGGCGTCATCACTTGTTGATAACCGTATTCCTGTTGGATGCGTTTCAAAAAATCTTCCAATTTCAGACGCAGTTGCGTGCCTTTGGGCAGCCACAAGGGCAAACCTTGTCCCACATTTTGCGAGAACGTGAAAAGTTCCATTTCCTTGCCTATCTTGCGATGATCGCGTTTTTTGGCTTCTTCCAATAAAACCAAATATTCGTCGAGCAATTTCTTTTTCGGAAAGGTAATTCCATAAATACGAGTAAGTTGCGGTCGTTTTTCATCACCTCGCCAATACGCGCCCGCCACCGACATCAATTTGATAGCCTTGATGTAAGAAGTATTGGGCAAGTGCGGCCCGCGACAAAGATCGGTAAAGCAGCCTTGCGTATAAGTTGTAATCGTACCGTCGGCCAATTCGCTGATTAATTCGGTTTTATACGATTCACCACGATCACCAAACAATTTCAAGGCGTCGTCTTTTTGGATGGATGCACGGCAAATAGCACTCTTGTTAGCGGCTAATTCCTGCATTTTCCGTTCAATAGCCGGCAAATCGGAATCTTTGATCGTCACGCCTTCGCCCGGATCCACATCGTAGTAAAATCCGTTTTCAATAGCTGGTCCGATACCGAACTTAATTCCCGGATACAGAATCTGTAAAGCCTCGGCCAACAAGTGAGCCGATGAATGCCAGAACGCATGCTTACCTTCGGCATCTTCCCATTTATATAATTGAATGGCAGCATCTTCGCGAATGGGGCGCGACAAATCCCAAGTTTCGCCGTTGATTCCAGCAGCTAATACATCCTGCGCCAAGCGCGGACTAATACTTTCTGCAATTTGCAGGGCGGTTGTTCCTTCCGCATATTCGCGAACCGAACGGTCGGGGAATGTTATTTTGATCATAATTATTTAAAATTCAGACTGCAAAATTACATGAAATTTTTCAATTTGCGTCAATCGGTAGTCATTTTCTTGATAATGCCGTATGAATCAACGATTCCAAGTTCACCGGCCTTGCTCAAATCGGCGATCCCGCGCTCGGTATTTCCCAGATACAGATAGGCTAAGCCGCGATTGTAATACGCTTCCGCAAAATCGGAATTACGCTCGATGGCTTTGTTGTATTCTGCAATCGCCGCACGGAAATCTCTTTGTAAACAGCGGATATTGCCGCGATTGTAATATGCTTCCGCAAAATCGGGATTCAAACGGATCACAGTTTCGTAATCCTTCAAAATACGCTCAAAATCATAATTGCGTTGAGTTTCATTCAGTTCCTTTTTCAGTGGAGCGGCCAAATTCGATGTATAAGGATTTGAATTTTTGGAAATACTCAAAGATAATGTTTCGTTCCCATCCTTGTAATCAGTCACTTCCATCTGCTTCGAACGTTCTACCGCACGATTGAAATAAGCCATCAGGAAAGTGGAATCCAATTCGATCACACGACTGTAATCGGCGATCGCTTCCGACAAATCCTGCAACACCATATAATCCAGAGCGCGACCGAAATAAGCATCGCGGTTGTCTGGAGTTTTCACCAATTGCAAGGAATATTCGTCGATCGAGCGGAAGTGAAACTCAGCCTGATCGTCGGTCAAAGAAGATTCATTATCAGTAACTTTCAATTGCAATTTCAGTAATTCTTTCCGGTTATAATCGGCTATTGTTTTATTGAAATGCGCCGCAGATTGATCGATCGCTTCCGGACGCTCATAGTAAGTAATCACAAATTGCGGCTTCAAATCGACTGAAACTTGCTTGTCTTGTACACGGCCACGAATTTCATTTTTGAATTGTGAACGTTCTTCCTCGGTCTTATCGTAAACGACCATGCGGTTGAATTTCTCAATGCTTTTATCCGATTTTTCACGCGTTTTGTCATCTTCATCGTCTTCCTGATTCGCATCCCGGATTTCTTTTCCAGTAACGATTTTGCCTTTCGCCTGTTGTTTTTTCAAACTCTGTTCCAGATCGTAAGCATTCCAGAAATCGCGGTCGGCTCCTTTTACATCGTTCATTTTTCGCTTGACTTGTGAACGGAAATAATAACCGGGAATAAAATTCGGATATTCTTTCAAGACCAAATTCAAATCGGCCACTGTTTCCTTATAATGCTTCGCTTCTTCGTTCAAAATAGCGCGATTATAAATCGCCATAAAATTATCCGGCTCTAATTGAATGACTTGAGAGAAATCTTCGATAGCTCCATACACATCTCCCACATTTGAGCGCAGCAATCCGCGGTTGAACAAAGCGATGGTATTTTGCGCATCCAACTGAATCACATGATCGTAATCGGCCATCGCTCCGCGCAAATCATTCTGGTAATAACGAACCAATCCCCGGTTGATATGATAACCGATTTGCTTGGTTTCCAAACGAATCGCTTCGTCGAAATCTTTCTCGGCGCCGGCATAATTGTTCGATTGGAAATAAAGCATCGCGCGTTGCGCATAAGCCGGAGCATAATGCGGATCCAAGCTAATCGCCTGATTATAATCGGTAAAAGCTTGTATCGTATCGCCTTTGCCCGCATACGCCGCGCCGCGCGTGAGATAAGCCTCCATATATTTGGGCTGCTGCCGCAAAAGCGTGTCTAAAGTCGTAACCGCCGAATCGAAATCTTTCATTTGAAGATAGGTAATGGACTTGTTGATTAGCACTTGCTTGCTTTCCGGCCGAAATTTCAAAGCGTTATTGTAGTCCTCAATCGCGCCTTTGTAATCGCCCAAACTTTGGCGAGCGGCGCCGCGACATTGATAAGCGTACCACAAAAAAGGATTACGCTCGATACACATATTTAAATCCTGTTCCGCACCTTTATAATCGTCCAGGCTGAATTTGGCAACTCCCCGGAACAAATACGGATCGGCCAGATAAGGCTTGGCTTTAATGACTTGATTAAAATATTGAATAGAAAGTACATAATCTTCAAAAAACAGAGCGTTTTTGCCGATCGCCATCACACGGTCGGTATTGATTTGCGCCTTTGCCGGAATCATCCAAAGAACCAAACAGGCAAACAGTATGAAAATTTTCCTCCGGTTTTGTTTCATTTATTTCTTCTTCAAAGCCTTGACTTTGTACGAACAATCTACTTGTCCGTTCATGATCCGGTTCAACTTGGAACGAATCATTTGCTTGCGGATACCCGATAAATGATCTACAAACATAATGCCATCCAAATGTTCGTATTCATGCTGGATCACGCGCGCCTTATATCCTTCATACACTTCGTCGTGCGGATTAAATTGCTCATCTAAATATTGAATATGGATGCGGTTTTGACGCGGCACTTTTTCGTGAACATCGGGAATCGACAAGCAGCCTTCTTCCACGATTTTTTCCTCGCCGTCTTTCTCAATGATATGCGCATTGATAAACACCTTTTTAAATCCGTCGAACGAAGGATCGTCTTTGGCCAAAGGCGTTAAATCCACTACAAAGATGCGATCTTTCAATCCGACTTGCGGCGCGGCCAATCCGACTCCTTCCGCGTGATACATCGTTTCGTACATGTCTTCGATCAACCGGGCTAAATTCGGATAATCCAAGGGAATATCTTGTGTTTTTTCTCTCAAAACGGGTTGCCCGTACAGATAAATCGGCAATTTCATATTCGCAGGGTTTCTAAATACGATTGCAACAGAATTGTTGCGCTTAATTCATCGACTAATGCTTTATTTTGTCTTTGTTTCTTTTTCAATCCGCCGTCCAGCATAGCGCGATGCGCTAACACGGAAGTAAAACGCTCGTCCACCATTTTTATTGTAGTCGAAGGAACCGCTTGCTGGAGCGATTTTCTAAATCCTTCTACGCGAGGTTGATTTTCGGAATATTCATAATTCATCTGGCGCGGCTCGCCCAAAAGAATCAATTCGACTTCCTCTTTTTGGATATAATTCAAAATGAAAGTAATCACTTCCCCGCTCGGTAAAGTCGTTAAACCGCCGGCAATCAATTTCATCGGATCGGAAACTGCCAGACCTGTCCGTTTTTTGCCGTAATCAATTGCTATAATTCGTCCCATTGCAGGGCAAAGGTAAGGATTTTATGACAATCGAATCGAACTTCCAATTTTTAATTTAGACGATGCCTTGATTTTATTCAACCGGCAAAGTTGATTGACGGAAACGCCGCTTTTGCGAGCGATCATACCCAGCGAATCTCCTTTCTTAATCCGGTAATAACGAATTTTCCCTTTTCCTTTGAACGCGTATTTTTCAGAAGATGCTTGCTCGGAACGACCTTTTACATAAACATATTCATCGTCTTTGACGGAATAATAACCGAAATCAATCACATCTTCAGGATTAATAGCGCGTCCTAAAAAGCGGAATTCAAAATGCAAGTGCGGGCCGGTAGAACGTCCGGTGCTGCCGCCCAAAGCGATGGGTTGCCCTGCTTCGACGGATTCGCCTTCACGAACCAAATATTGCGATAAATGAGCGTAAACGGTTTCCAATCCGTTAGGATGGCGAACCACCAAATGATTGCCATAGCCTTTGCGTTCATAATTGGCAAGCCGCACGCGGCCGTCAAAAGCCGCCCGAACAGTATCGCCGGTGTTCAAATCAATGTCGGTGCCATAATGAAAACGCCGTTTTCTCGGTCCGAAATGAGAATTGATCTTACCTTCGATAGGCATTATAAATTCGGAAACATCAAAGCGGAACGTATCCGGAACGTTGACGTTGGCGTAAGCTTTCACATATTCGTTGTTCCAGTTACCTTCATAAATTTCATCAGCAGGAATTTCATCTTCCGTATCAATGCCGATGCGCATCAGCATCGAATCAACAACTAAATTTTCTGTTTTTACTTTCGAACGATCGGCCAATAATTTCGACCGGTTCATAATATCCGGATGGGATATTGTTTTCGTTTGAGCTTGTATTCCTGTGTTCGGAAAAAAAGAAAGGGTCAGCAGAGCGCACCCGATCAGCGCTAATTCTTTAATATTCATCATGGGCATATAAACTAGATAAAGTTAACGGTTTATAATCATATAATTCATTATCGTTAAAAAAACGTTTTAATTCTATAACAGCGGTTTCCGGAGAATCGGAAGCATGAACAATATTTTCCTGCATACTCATGCTGTAATCTCCGCGGATAGTGCCGGGAACGGCTGCACGTCCATTAGTTACGCCGGTCAGTGTGCGCACCACTTGGATTGCATCCACGCCTTCCCAACAGCAAACAACAACGGGCGATACTCGCATTGCTTCCTTAACTCGTTGAAAGAAAGGTTTTTCTTTTAAATGACTGTAGTGTTCGCTCAGAATTTCGTCGGTCAACCACACCATTTTCATTCCAATCAGGATCAATCCTTTGCGTTCAAAACGACGAATAATTTCGCCGATCAAACCACGTTGAACCGTACAAGGTTTCAAAATCACTAACGTTTTTTCCATGCAGAAAAGGGCTGAAATGTAAGTAATATCATCAATATACTTACAAAGTAAATGTTTTTTTTCGTGAAAACCAAATGTTTAACATTTAAAAACCTTCAGAGGCGGGCGTTACGTGATGCGTCCAAACGTAAAAAAATGAACAAAAGAATGGTGAAAGCCCATAGGGAAGAGCCGCCATAACTGAAAAAAGGCAAAGGAATGCCGATCACCGGCGTAATGCCGATCACCATCCCGACATTGACCGCCACATGGAAAAAAACGATAGCAGTGACGCAATATCCGTAAATCCGGCTAAACGTAGTTTTCTGGCGTTCGGATAAATAAACCAACCGGACAATCAATACCAAGAAAAGCAATAAAATGACCGACGCGCCGACAAATCCTTTCTCTTCGCCGACCGTGCAAAAAATAAAATCCGTATCCTGTTCGGGAACATACTTCAATTTAGTTTGCGTGCCGTTCAAATAACCTTTGCCCAAAACGCCGCCGGAACCGATCGCAATTTTCGACTGATTCACATTGTATCCCGCGCCGCTCGGATCGTCCACCACACCCAAAGTCACTTGAATACGAATCTGGTGATGCGGCTCCAATATATGGTCAAAAACATAATCGACCGAATAGAGAAATCCAACCGAACCCACTGCGAACAAAATGATTAAGAGATAATGAAAAGCTCTGTATTTGATAAACAAAAACAGAAAATACACCGACAGGCTGCCGATAATTCCCAAGACTACCCACGACAAATTCAATCCGCCCGGCAAATAAATCGAAAGAACAGCGGCCAACGCCGTCACACCGGCCGAAGCCGGCGCCAAAAATTTCAAATGATGCCTGCCTTTTTTGTAATTGTATAATAAACAAAGTAATATGATCATGATGATCAATAGCACAACAAATTGGCTCATCTCGGTCTGTCCCCAAAAAACGTCGCTCAGACGAATCGACAGCACAAAAAACAACACGGCGCAAAAGCCCAAAAACAGAATGAAACCGGGCATTCCTTCACGATACAACATCAGGAAAAAGGCAAGGAAAACCAAGGCTGAACCGGTTTCTTTTTGACACAAAATCAATAAGGCCGGCAAGAAAACTAAACCGAGAATTTTGATAAAATTCGATAAATTCAGTAATTCAAAGCGGTAAACGCTCATGACTTTCGCTACGGCTAAGGCTGTCGCAAACTTAGCAAATTCAGCGGGTTGTATCCGAATCGGCCCTATTACCAACCACGAGCGCGAGCCTTTGATGTCGGGCGCAACGATCACCGTCAAAATAAGCACGGCAATAATTAGAAAATAGATCCAGAACGCAAAAATTTCATACCACTCGCTGTCGATCATCAAAAGAACAAAGCCTAAGACCAGCGAAGTGATAATCCAAATCATTTGCATACCCGACCTTCCGGATAAATCCACCATGCTCGTTTGGTCGTAATCGTAAGTTGAAGCGTAAATACTTAACCATCCGGCAATTACCAAGATCAAGTAGAGCGCAACCGTCCACCAATCCAAGGCGTTCCATATATTAATTTTTCGGTAAGACACTGCGCAAAATCGTTGTATTTTTAATATTTTGTTCGATCCATTTATCCGATTCCGGCACTTCGCCTTTAAGCGCTTTTTGAATCATCAGGCGGCCGGTTGGCACAGCGTAAGTCGCTCCGAATCCGCCGTTTTCGACGATGACCACTACGGCCACTTCCGGATCGTCTTTCGGCGCGAATGCCATGAAAATCGAGTGGTCTTTGCCGCTATTTTGAGCAGTTCCGGTTTTTCCGCAGACTTCAATATCGGAAATATTCGCTCCATAGCACGTTCCGCCGGTGACGGCCAAGCGCATGCCGCTGACTACACTTTCATAATGTTCCCGCGCAATACCGGTATAACGCGGATGCGTATAAATACTGTCCAACGGCGTATCTTTGATTTCTTTCACGACATGAGGCGGATAAAAATAGCCGCGGTTGGCGATTGTCGCCGCCAAATTTCCGATCTGTATCGGCGATAACTGAATTTCTCCCTGTCCGATCGCAATGGAAATAATGGTTATCGGCCCCCACCACGACTTGCCGTTCTTGTCGCTATAAGCGCGGTTATAATATTGACTGTTTGGAATCAATCCTCTTTTTTCGCCCGGCAAATCCACGCCCAGACGATAGCCGAATCCTTGCATCACCATCAGATCGCGCCATTTGTCGATCGCCGCGTCACGCGAACCGTATTTCCGGTTTTCCAACATGGCTTTCAATCCCCAGCAAAAATAAGCATTGCACGAAGTGCCCAAAGCCGGAATGAGCGGCAAAGGCGAACCGTGCCCGTGGCATTTCGGACGGCCGCCGATCGGGAAACCTCCGTGGCAAGAATAAGCCGTATTCGGAGTAATGATATTTTCTTGCAAAAACGCCAAAGCCTGCGCCGGTTTAAACGTCGATCCCGGCGGATACGTTCCGTTTAACGCACGATTGATCAAAGGTGTATAAGGATTTTTCACTAATTCCGCAAAATTCGCGCCGAACTGCCGGCCGATCAGAAGCGAAGGATCGTACGTCGGCGAAGAAATCATACACAAGATTTCGCCCGTCTTCGGCTGAAGCACGATAATGCTTCCTAATTTATTTTGCATCAATTCCTCGCCGTAAGCTTGCAGATCAATATCGATCGCCAAAGTCAAGTCTTTTCCCGAAACAGGATCTTTATCGTATTGGCCGTCTTCGTATTTTCCCTTGATTCGTCCGTGAACGTCGCGCAACAGAATTTCCACGCCTTTTTCGCCGCGCAACTGATTTTCATAGGATTTTTCTATTCCGGTTTTGCCGATGTAATCCCCTCTGATATAATAATTATCGTCGGCAATATCTTGTTTGTCCGCTTCGGCAATATAACCCAAAATATGAGCGGCATTAGGATAATCGTACTGCCTCACCGTCCGGTTTTGAATGTAAAATCCCGGAAACTTATAAATGGATTCCTGTAAAATTCCGTACTCCTTATTCTGCAATTTCGAAATAAATAATTGAGGTGTATAGGACGAATAGCCGGGATTTTTATTCTTATTTTTCACATCAGCCAAATACCGGCGAAAATCGGCCAGCGAAATATCTACCGCTTTGCAAAAACTCAACGTATCGAACTGACTGGTTTCGCGCATTACAACCATCACGTCGTAAGCCGATTGATTATAAACCAACAACTTCCCATTACGGTCGCTCAAAATCCCACGGGAAGGATAAAGAATTTTTTTCAGAAAAGCGTTACTGTCGGCCCATTCCTTGTAATCATTGTTCAACACCTGTAAATTAAATAGTTGCGCAATGTAAATCAAAATGACTACAGCCACGAAAGAGATGATGTACCGCTTTCGCTTTTCCATATTGAGATCGCGATTCTTCACTTTTTTGTTCCCTTAAAAGTGATACTTTCAAAAGCGTAAATCATTAGTAAGGTCAAGATGAAACTGCTTCCGATCCGCAGCAGCAGTGAAACCGGTTCGAACAACGAAAACGATTCGGTAACAAACAAAACCACTTGGTGTAATAAAGTCGTCAAAGCGGCATAGCGCATAAACAAGGCTTTCCCGAAAGTGGAAAAAGCCGGCGCGTACGACTCAAAAATATCTCGCGGAGAAAACAATTTCAAAAAATAGAATCGGAAAAAGCCGGTAAAGACAGACGCTAACATGTTAATTCCCAAAGTAAACGAAAACAAATCGATCGTCAATCCGATCAAGGCCGCAAGCATCATCACCAGATTGCGATTCATGTCTGCCGGCAACTTGATGATAAAGTATATATATAATAATGGAGTAGCAAGCCCGAAAAGATGGATTTCGTTGAACAGCCATACTTGCAAACAAACAAGCAGGAAAAACAGCAGCGTATATTTGACCCAAGGATGCGACATGATTATATCTTGACGATTTTATGCAAGTTCCTTTGTTCTCCTTGCAAGCGATTTGTAATAATTAAAACGTCGGTCAACGTAGTAAAATTCGTAAACAGTTTAATTTTCACCGAATTGTAATTATCATTTTTCTGTTTTTGAGAATCAACAATGGTTCCGACCAGCAATCCTTCAGGGAAAATGGTCGAATATCCGCTGGTCACAATCGTATCGCTGAGATCAAATTCCACGTGCCGCGGCAATTCCTGCAAATACGTATAACGAGGATCTCCACCGTCCCACACCAACGAGCCAAAATAGTTGCTGTTCTTCGTTTTACAACTTAAACGGAATTTAGGATTCAACACCGGAATCACCAGCGAAAAATGCGGGGAAACACTCATTACCACGCCCACAATGCCGTTGGGCGACATCACGCCCATATCTTCCCGAATCCCATCGTCGGCTCCTTTATCCAAAGTGATATAGTTTTCGGCATTGGCAATGCTGTTATAGACCACATGCGCCGGCATAAACCTATAAATCACCGCACGCAGAGAATCGGTTTCGCCTCTTTTGGCAAAACTCGTATCTCTCAATAATTCTAATTGTTTTTTGTCGGCGTAAACGATGGTTTCC
>JAISKG010000066.1 GCA_031261015.1 Dysgonamonadaceae bacterium
CGCACGCGAAGGTTGTTGAAGATGGTTTGTCCGGCCATAAATTCTTCACCGGTTACATTCCACGACCCGACTACCGAAGGGAAAGTTCCCCATTTATTTTCGGGGCCAAAGCGGGACGAACCGTCGCGGCGCACCGTAGCCGTAAGGTAGTAACGCGAATCGTAAACGTAATTGGCCCGCGCCCAATACGACATCATGCTGTACGAATTAAAATCCGAACTGAGTTGCGAATCTGCCAAGCGGGTAGCTCCGTCTAATTTTTTGAACGTAAATAAATCGTTTTGAAATCCTGCGGCTTTCAGCCAGTTCCAGTTTTCGCCGTAGTACGACGTGTTGGTTCCGACGATGGCGCCGAGGCGATGCACTTCTGCAAAGGTTTTATTATAAGATAAAGTATTATCCCATTGCCAATTGGTCCAGCGCGATTTCCGGAGTTCCGCCGAAGCGTAACCGTCTTTTTCGCTCGAAGCTTTAGCCGATACGGAAGGATAATAGACGTATTCTTCGCGTTGAATGATATTGATCGAACCGGTCGAACGCAAATCCAAACCTTCCATCAGCCGGATATTGGCAAAAGTAGAATTGATGAAATTGGTCTGGTAATTTTGCCGGGAAATGTACTTGTCGCGCAAAGGATTGGCCAAGCCATGATCAATAGCTTTTCCTCTTTTCAAAAATACCGGTTCTGCGGAAATCGGAGTTAACGGACTTATCCGCAAGGAATTTGGAAATATATCATCGCTTCCTACCGGATTTTCATCGGCATACGTATAAGTAGTATTAGTACCAACGCGCAACCAGGGTTTGACTTGTTGCTCCATATTGATTTTCCCACTCAAGCGTTCGTAGTCGGAGCCTACCAATTGGCCAATCTGTTTATTGTAGCCCAATCCGATATAATAACTGCCGGTTTCGCTTCCGCCGGAGATCGCCAGCGAATGATTTTGCTGGAAACCGCTCCTGACCACTTCATCCAACCAGTTATACGAAGTGGAATCGGCCAAAGTTTCCAGATCTTCTTTCGTAAAAATCGGATTGCGGTTGACATTGGGATTGGAGAAAATTTTCTCCGCCGTTTCCCGGTCGGTACCGGGGTTGGCGTCCATGTAAGCATTCACGCCCGCTTCTATACGCAAATCGCGCAAATCAAAAGTAGAAAGCATCGGCATTTCCTTAGTAAAGGATTGGGAACCGAACCATACATCGTAAGTGACCTGATTGCGACCTTTGCTTCCTTTTTTGGTCGTAACGACAATGACACCGTTGGCGCCCCTCGATCCGTAGAGCGCGGTAGCCGAAGCGTCTTTCAAAACGTCGATTGAAGCGATATCATCGGGGTTCAGGGAATCGAAGGCGCGGTCAACAATCACATTGTCCACGACATAAATCGGTTCCTGACCGTATTGAATGGAGTTATTCCCGCGCACGCGAATCTTAGCGCTCGCGCCGGGCTTGGGATCGCTCTCAATATAAACGCCGGGTACTTTGCCTTGCATGGCTTTATTTAAATCGGAAGTCGGGATTTCCTTCAGGTCGGCGGCGGTAATACGCACGGCCGCTCCCGTCAAATCGCTCTTTTTCATCAAAGCGCCCACAACTACTACGGTTTCGAGTTCTTTCGTGTCTTCGTTCATTTGAACGTCGATCAGTTTTCTGCCTTTCACCGGAATTTCTACCGTTTGGTAGCCGATGTAAGAAAAAACTAAGGTTGCATTTTCCGATACGGACAAGGTGTAATTTCCGTCAACGTCGGTGACTGTTCCTACCGATTTGTCACTTTTATCGGTAACCGTAATTCCGATTAAAGGTTCTTTCGTTGTTTTGTCGGAAACAAGCCCGGAAACAATTATCTTGTTTTGGGCAAACAGACAACTTCCTCCCAGCAGGAACATTAAACAGAGTATAACTTTTTTTACTTTCATGATATTATAATTTAAGATCAGTTTGCTTCTTTCGGCTTTCCGTTTGTGCAAAAATACAATGCCTTATTTTGATTCTTGGCGATAAATTTGTCAATAAATAATACAATTGTAGCAAATTTGCGTTGTCCCGGAAGATATTGTACTAATGCGGTATATTCGGAGAATCTGGAGAATAAATCCGGCCGTTTTTACTGCAATTTCTCAAACTCTTTGGGAGTCATGCCGAATTGTTTCTGGAACAATTTAATGAAATAAGAGGACGAATTGATTCCAACCAGGTAACAAACTTCGCCTACGCGGTAGCGACCGCTGCGGATCAGTTCGGCGCCTTTGCGAAGGCGGATCAAACGGATGAAATCGATCGGCGTCAGTTCCGTCAATGCTTTGATTTTGCGATGCAGGTTGGAACGGCTCATGAAAACTTTTTCCGATAAACTTTCCACATTGAAACTGGGATCGGTAATATTATCCTGCACGATGTCGATGATTTTCTGCATGAATTGTTCGTCGGCCTTGTTCATTCCCATGTTTTGGATCGGCAGGAAGGGCTTGCGGATGAACGCTTCCTTTTCTCTTTGCCGGTTGCTTAAAAGCGTTGTCAATTGGGCGAGTAAATAACTCATCGAAAAAGGTTTTTCGATATACGCGTCGGCGCCCATTTCCAAGCCGTGGATTTTGCTGTTCAAATCGTTTTTGGCCGTCAGCAGTACGACGGGAATATGGCTGTAATCCAAGTTGCTTTTGATATTTTTGCAAAGTTCGAATCCGTCCATCTCCGGCATCATCACGTCGGTCAGTACCAAGTCGATATTTTTGTCTTCGAGGATTTTCAAAGCTTCCAAGCCGTTGAGCGCTTTCTCGACGGCAAATTGCTTTTGCAGTTTTTCGACAATGAAAGTCAGCATTTCTTCATTATCCTCTACGACCAGCACGATTTCGGCATGCGACTTCTCTGTTTTTTCTTCAGTTTCCGTAAGGATATAATCGCTTTCCGGAACGATTTCTTTTTCAATACTTTGAATAACAGGCAATTGTAAAATAAATTCGTTCATTTCGCCGGATACCTTATAATATAATGAGCCGCCGTGCAGTTCGGCCAGCGAACGTGCGAGCGACAAACCGATACCCGAACCGGAAGCCGTTCCCGTGCGCTTATTTACTTGATAGAAAGGATCAAAGATTTTCTCCTGCAATTCTTCCGGAACCAAGGCGCCATCGTTTTTCACCGAGATGGTTACTCCCCGGTCGTCCGATTCCAAGGCTACTTCGATACAATGATCGGAATAATTCAAGGCGTTCGACAACAAATTATTCAATATCCTCGTTAATGCGCTTTTGTCTGCCGACATTTGTACTTCGGTGTCCGGCATCGACAAAGTGATTTTCTTGTTCCGGTGCTGAGCAGTCGGCTCAAAGCGAGCGAAGATATTTTTCAGTAATTCGGAAATATTGCTCATCAAACGGTTCAGTACGAATTTGTTGCTGTCCACTTTCCTGAAATCCAGCAACTGATTGATCAGATTCAAGAGATCGGAAATATTTTTACTCATGATATTCAGACTCTTACGTATTTCCGGATCTTTGATGTCCATTTCCATCATCGACTCCAGCGGACCATTGATCAAGGTAATCGGCGTGCGGATTTCGTGAGCGATATTGGTAAAAAATTCGACTTTCGAGCTGTACAATTCCTTTTCTTTCTCCGTTTCGTAGAGTTTTTGCTTTTCGGCATGGCGTTTTTCCGTTTTCTTTTTATAACGGTTCAAATAATACCAGACTAAAAAGGCAATCGCCAGAAAATAACCGGCCAAAGCGATTTTCGATTGCCACCAAGGCGGCAAGATTTCGATTTCGATGCTGACGCCTGTTTCGTTCCAAAGTGAATCGTTGTTGCTGCCTTTCACCCGGAAAATATATTTTCCCGGCGGCAATTTGGCATACGACGCGCTGTGATTGTTGCTGGTGTAAGTCCAATCGCGATCGATCCCTTCCATTTTGTAAGCGTATTTATTCGCTTTCGGAGCATTGTAACTCAAAGCGACAAAGTCGAATCCGATATTGGACTGATTATGGTTCAAGGTAATTTTCTCCGTATGATTGATCGCTTTTTTCAAAGGCGAACCTTTCGTTTCCAAATCGATTTTTTGATTATAAATCGTAAGTTGGGTAATGTAAACCGGTGGAATGTAACTGTTTTCCTTATAATCGTAAGGATCGAAAGCGATCAATCCGTTCAATCCGCCGAAATAAAATTTTCCGGCCGCGCTCGCCAAGGCCGATTTATAATTAAACTCATTGAAAGGCAATCCGTTGTTGTTGGAAAATACTTTGATTTCTTCGTTTTGCGGATTAAATTTCACCAAACCTTTGTTGGTTCCGAACCAAAGGTTGTGGTATTTATCTTCGATGATTTTATACGCCACATCATCGGGCAAACCCTCTTGCAGAGAAAACGAGGTAAAATCGCCGGTGGCTTTGTTATAACGGCAAATGCCGCCCCGGTCGGTTGATAGCCAAATCTCGCCCAAAGAAGTTTCGATGATATTGCTGACCGAATTGGAACTCAAGGATGAAGAATCTTCTATCTGATTGATATAGTGACTGATTTGTCCGGTTTTCTGATCATATTTATACACGCCGCTTCCCAAAGTCGCCACCCAGATGAAGCCGTCGGAATCTTCCATAATATCGTAAATGTAATTCAACCCGAAAGCGTCGATGCGGACAAAATTTTTCGTTTCCGGATCGCCGCGGTAAACGCTCCATCCGTTTCCGATCCAGATTTTGCCATAGCGGTCTTCGCAAATCGCATAAATGCTGGCTTCGTCCAGATTCAGCGCGCTGCCCGAATAATGCTTGATTTGAAACGAAGGCAACGAGATAATATCCAATCCGTTTTTGAACAAACCGACCCAAACCTGATTGGATTCGAGCAACAAACTTAAAACCGTTTGGTTATTGTGCAGCGACAGGCCGTCGGCGCGGCCAAGTTTCCGAAATGTTTTCTCTTTCGGATTGAAAATATTCAGTCCGGCGTCTTCCGAAGCAATCCAGATATTGCCGGCAGCATCTTCCTTGATTTCGCGCAAGCGACGGCTGCTGATCGAGTGGGTCGAACCGGCGGGAACGTAACAGTCAAAATTAATGCTTTTTTTAGCTAAGTAATTCAGTCCGCCGAACATCGTGCCGATCCAGATACCGTTTTCCTTGTCGGGATAAATTTTTTCAATCACATTGTCTGACAGGGAAAAATTGCAAACCGGATCTTCTTGAATATGCACTACTTTGCCTTCGAGTTCGTTGATCACAAACAAGCCGGCCTGCGTGCCGACCCACAATTCATCGTTGATTTTTGTC
>JAISKG010000104.1 GCA_031261015.1 Dysgonamonadaceae bacterium
AAGAAATTTATCTCAAATGATATTGTTGTTTATACAATAAATTATGGACTTTGTCAGAAAGAAAATATTATTTTTGAAGATGTTTCTAATCGTAAATATAGAATAGAGAGAGTTTTTGATTATAATAAACTTGTTGAAGAATGGGCAAATAGTTCAGCATATGTTAAATGTAGAAATTGTGGAACAGAGTACGATATAACGGATTGGGAAAAATAAAGGAATTTAATTGTTTGTGTAAGAACTGTAATACTTTTAATTGTGAATTAGTAAGTCAAATTAACACGAAACAACGAAATGATTATTTAGGGTGTGACGTAGATGAAATACGCAATGTTAATCTCAAAAACGAACAATTGAGAATAATTCATTGCTTACATATTGAAGATAAATTAAGCGAATCTTTAATAGCAAGTGAATTAGATTGTTCTCCGGAAACAGCAAGAGCATATCTAAGAAGTGATAGAAAATTAAGAATAGATGGGTATATTATCAAAAATGAAAATAGTAACACATATTCTGTAACTCAAAAAGCAGAACAAGAACTTTATAACAATGGCACTAACTAACGAACAAAAAGAAAAAATCTCAATTGAAGTCATTAAAACTTTGGTAACAAGATTTGACAGTTTCCCAGAGGATGCTTCAAACAATCGTAATGCACCATTCCACGAAGCTTTTCTAAATGCATTTGCCGATAAATTAGCAGGAAAAGTCTCTGACACTCCGTTTTTTATCAGTTTAAGCAGTTGGCTGCAAGGCTTAAATACTACATTAGGGCAAACTTTTTTTGAGAACGTGGCACACATTCTTTGTAACGGCGAAAAACGGGAATACACTTCAAAGAAGAAAGGGAATCTTCAAATCACTCAATTGCAACAAGATTCTCTGACAAATATTATTATAAACCTCAGTAATTCGACTGCTGTTCCTAATCTATTTGAAGAAAATAGAAACTTGTTGCAAGACGATAATACTGCATTGGTAACAGCCATGGATTTTTCTGCTGATGTATTTTATGAGACAGACGACTCTGTTGTTGCAATAGAATTAAAATCGGTTAAACCAAATTCAGGCGAAATGAGAGGTGAGAAACAAAAAATACTATCAGGTAAATCTGCATTATTCCACCTTTTCCCTAATAAGCAAATCAAATTTTACATTGGTTTTCCCTTTGACCCAACCGTCAATCCGGAACAAGAATCTGTAACAAGCTATGACAAAAATCGTTTTCTTGGTTCTATCATAAATATGAATAAATATTTTGCCCATGACGAAACACTTGTAGCAAGTGAATTATGGGATTTCTTATCTGGACAAGAACATACGATGGAAGACATTCTTGCAATAATCAACACCATTTCTACAACAGCATTTTTAGATAAATTTCGATTACTCACTGACAATTCAAAAAGATTGACTCCAGAATATCTTGCTCAATTACAAGAATGGAATTTGTTTTCCGAAAAAGAACTCATTGTTAATAATGCCATACTAATTAGAAAAATTGCAGGAAATGCTACTTTATCAAGGATTTATAACAAAACGGCTTTTGATAATGACGGAAAATATGTTTGGGAACGATATAATACATTGAAAAATTTATTGTAGTGATATAAATGGATTTGCCGTAACTAACAGTTTAAAACAATTTGACAGAAGAACTGTTGATAAAACTTAGTCTCAACGAGCGACAAATAAAAATAGTTGAGTATGTTATAGAGAAAGGAAAGATTACTAATAAAGAGTAGCAAGCAAATACCAAACAGAACAGAGACCAGTGAGTTGAAAGAGTTGGTAGAGTTTTGCACCCCTGCCCGCAAGCAATCTCCAGACGTCAGTGTTCAGTTTCGTAACGTGCGAACTTGCAAGTGCTCGAAAAAATATGCGAATAATCCCTTGTGTATTCCAAAAACAAAGTGTATTTTTGTTCCCGTAAGATGGAAAGAAAACAGGTGACAACAGCCGGATATGACAAGCAAACAAGCGTTACTAATTCGTTACCTGTTTCTTGACAAACAAATGAGAAGCATTGTAAAACAAAGGGATAACGATGATGGGGGTTGCTCCCGTTTTTCGCTCCATAATATTTTCGTTTTTAGAAAGCCTTGATTAAAAGGCTTTTTTGTTAGCATGATATTCAATAAATGGTTATGAATGAACAAATAAAACAAATTGCCGAACGATTGAAGGGATTAAGAGAATCACTGGATTTGTCGGTAGAGGAAATGGCGCAGACGATTCACAAGTCCGAAGAAGAAATTCTCCGTTACGAATCAGGCGAAACCGATATTCCGATGAGTTTTCTTTTCGATATGTCTCAACATTTTAATGTGAATACTTCGACGTTGATTTCGGGCGAAGAGCCGCGCATGAAAGCTTATTTCCTGACTCGCAAAGGCAAAGGCGTTTCCGTAGAGCGCAACAAAGCATATAAGTATCAAGCCTTGGCCAGTGGTTACCAAGGTCCTAAAGCCGAACCGTTTGAAGTGACTGTCGAACCCAGCGATACGGCAATTCATCTCAATTCCCATGAAGGAGAAGAATTTAATTATGTGTTGGAAGGCCGTATGTTGCTGCAAATCCATGGAAAGGATTTGATTCTCAATCCGGGCGACAGTATTTATTTCGATTCGTCCAAGCCTCACGGGATGAAAGCTTTGGATAATCAATCCGTAAAATTTTTGGCAATTATAGTGTAATAACCATGGTAGAAAAATATATTTCTCAGACTAATTTCAAAGATCAGGAAGATTTTAAGGCGAATTTTAAAATCAACGTCCCGGAAAATTTTAATTTCGCTTACGATGTGGTGGACGAATGGGCGCGGATCGAACCGAATAAGAAAGCATTATGCTGGGTCAACGATCAAGGCGAACATCACGAATTTACATTCAAAGATATTCAGGAACAAAGCGATGCGGCAGCTTCTTATTTTCAATCGCTCGGCATCGGCAAAGGCGATAAAGTGATGTTAATTTTGAAACGTCGTTATTGGTACTGGTTTGCCGTCACCGGTTTGCATAAAATCGGCGCCGTGGCGATTCCGGCTACGCATTTGTTGACGAAAAAAGATATTATTTACCGTTGCCAATCGGCGGATATAAAAGCGATTGTGAGTGTTGGGGAATCGCCTGTCACTCAACAAATTGATGCGGCTTTACCCGAATCGCCAACCTTGAAATACCGCATTTCCATCGGTCCGGATATTCCCGAAGGCTGGCTGGATTTCCGCAAAGGCTTGGCGGATGCGCAACCGTTTGTAAAACCGGAAAATCCCAGCAGCAACGACGATATTATGTTACTGTATTTCACTTCAGGAACAACCGGTAATCCGAAAATGGTGATCCATAATTTTGTTTATCCCTTAGGACATATTGTCACGGCCGGTTATTGGCAAAACTTGAACGCCGACAGTTTACACCTCACAGTGGCCGATACCGGATGGGCGAAAGCGGCTTGGGGAAAATTGTACGGACAATGGATCATGGGCGCTTGTATTTTCGTTTATGATCATGAAAAATTTGCGGCGGCCGATTTATTGAAAGTGATTCAGGATTATAAAGTTACGTCGTTTTGTGCGCCGCCGACCGTATATCGTTTTATGATTTTGGAAGATTTACGCAAATATGATTTGTCATCGTTACAATATTGCGAAGTGGCCGGCGAACCGTTAAATCCTTCCGTATTTGATACTTTCTACCAAGCCACCGGATTGAAATTGATGGAAGGCTTCGGGCAAACGGAAACGACGGTGACAATCGCTAATTTCCCATGGATGAATCCGAAACCGGGTTCGATGGGCTTGCCGAATCCGGCTTATGATATGGATTTGATTACGTTGGACGGACGAAGCGCGGAAGACGGCGAACAGGGCGAAATTATTTTCCGCACCGATCGCCTTATGCCGGTCGGCTTGTTTATGGGTTATTACCGCGATAAAGAATTAACCGATAGCGTTTATGCCGACAATATTTATCACACGGGCGATATTGCGTGGCGCGATGAGGACGGTTATTACTGGTTTGTCGGACGAAACGACGACGTGATCAAAAGTTCCGGTTACCGTATTGGCCCGTTTGAAGTAGAAAGCGCGTTAATGACACATCCGGCGGTCGTAGAATGTGCCATTACGGGCGTTCCTGATGAAGTGCGCGGGCAAGTGGTGAAAGCGACGATCATTTTGGCGGCTTCTTACAAGGAAAAAGCCGGTTCCGAATTGATCAAGGAAATCCAAAATCATGTGAAGCAAATTACGGCTCCTTATAAATATCCGCGGATTATTGAGTTTGTGGAAGAATTACCGAAAACGATTAGCGGAAAGATACGGAGAGTGCAGATTCGGGAAGAGAAGTGAATTTATTGTAAATGAACAGATACGGGAAGCGTGTAATACACATCCACATTCTTGCCGTTCTGTTTGCCGGGAATCCATCGCGGCATGATTTTGATGACCCGCACCGCTTCTTTATCAAGCGCAGGATGCGCACTCCGAACAATCTCCGGATTAATAATCTCGCCTTCCGACGTGACGATGAAACGGACAACAACTCGTCCTCCGGAAACTCCTGTTTCGTAACAGGTTACGGCAGGGAAATTTATATTATCGGACAAAAATTTCATCAATTCTCTATCTCCACCGGGGAATTGAGGCATCTGCTCTACATGATTATATATCCGGATCGTATCCGGTTTCGGTTCGGGAATAGGCTCATAACACGAGATAACAGATTCTATGACAGGCATTGAGTCAATGGCAACTTCTCTCATTTCTATTGTCGTATTGATAACCGCCGGCCGGACAATTTCCTGCGTATCTTGTGGCACTGCAGGCTCATAACACATGATAGGTTCAATCGTGTCTTGCGGGAGCGCCGGCTCGTAACAAACGGCTTGCATCGTTTTTTTGTTAGTACAAGACGTGGCCGACAAACCGAGAATCAACGTTCCTAAAAGCAGTTTGTACTTGGCAAACAGCGGAAATCCATTCGTTTTATCGGATAAAAACGAAAATACACGGAATAAAAGGCGGTAAGATTTTGTTTTCATACTATATAATGTTAATTGATTTTCGTTGTTAATATCGGATCCACCTGGCTCAATCCCAAGCCGCACTGCTCGGAAGCTGCACGACAACCACCTTTGCATTTTTCCCAAAGATCGCAGACAGCGCAATAGGCGGGCACAATTTCTTTCCACGACAGGGAATAAGGCGAATAAAGGATTTCGCTCAATTCCTGCTCAAAAATATTTCCTGCTTTCACCGGTGAATGATTACAAAGGCGAATATCGCCGTTGACGTCCACCGTAATCGGTTTTCTTAGAGGATTATCCGAACAGTTGCCAAACATCAGACGGGGATAATCGGAAGGCTTCAGCAAACATTGCGGTGTGCAGACATTGGACGAAATCGTCAGACTTAAAGTTTCCGATTTTTGATTGGCAACGTGATAAGCAGCAATCAGTTGCTCGTGCGTAGCCGAAACCGAAGCCGGATCGGCCGTCCCGTTGCCGCCGATGTTGTAACGGTTCAACATAATTCGTTGAATTCCAATGCTGTGAATATAATCCAACGTTTCGTTCAATTCCGCAACATTGAATTTTGTCAATACGATCACTGCCACCGGATAACCGCCTAATCGTTTGATTTCCAACAAAGAATGAACAGATTTTTGCCAACTGCCTTTCATTTGCGTGATACTGTCGTGAATGGCAGGATCGGCCGAATGAATCGGCATTTCAAACAAACGTACGCCCATGTTTATAAGCTGTTTATAATCTGCCGGCGTACCCAGTGAACCATTGCTGATGATGGCGACCGATTTTCCTTCCATTCGGCAAAAGAGGACGATTTCGAGCAAGCGTTCCGCCATAAACGGTTCGCCTCCTGTCAGTGTCACTTGTTCGATCGGAGCTTGTTTGAATATCTGTTTCAGTACTTTAATCGCTTTCTTGTAGGAATTGAATGTTTGGCGTTCCGCTCCCGGAATTTTCCAGATATTGTAACAATATTTACACGACAGGTTGCATTTGTCGGTTAATTCAACGGTGATATGGGTGAGCATTGATTCTGTATAGGGTACGGAGAATGTTTGGGATTTGCAAATTAAACGTTCCGTATGCTTAAATGCAATTCATCCAATTGCTCCTGTGCAATCGTCGAAGGTGCATCAATCATCATATCTTTTCCGGAATTGTTTTTCGGAAAAGCAATGCAGTCGCGAATGGAATCCAAGCCAGCCATAATCGAAACGAAACGATCCAGGCCGAAGGCGATGCCTCCGTGCGGCGGCGCGCCATACTGAAAAGCATTCATCAAAAAGCCGAATTGCGCTTGCGCCTGCTCTTCGCTGAATCCCAATACCTGAAACATTTTCTTTTGCAGTCCGCTGTCGTGAATACGGATTGAACCTCCGCCGACTTCCGAACCATTGATTACCAAGTCGTAAGCATTGGCGCGAACAGCTCCCGGATCGGTATCCAGCAAGGGAATATCTTCGGGCTTCGGACTTGTAAACGGGTGATGCTTTGCAAAATAACGCTTCAATTCTTCATCGTATTCCAGTAAGGGAAAATCGACGACCCAAAGGCATTGAAACTGATTTTTATCGCGCAATCCCAAACGGGCGCCCATTTCCAATCGCAGTTCGGATAATTGTTTCTGCGTTTTTTCCGTTTCACCGCACAAAACCAACAGCAAATCGCCGGGCTTCGCTCCTGCCCGATCCATCCATCGTTGCAAATCTTCGGGTGAATAAAATTTATCGACCGAAGATTTCAAGCTACCGTCGGCCTCGTAGCGAACGTAAACCAATCCTTTAGCTCCAATTTGCGGACGTTTCACAAAATCGGTCAATTCGTCCAATTGCTTGCGTGTATAAGCGGCGCAGCCCGGAGCACAAATCGCGCCGACATACTCTGCACTATCGAATACGCCGAAATTTTTTCCTTCGGTCAAATCCTTGATTTCGACGAAAGTCATGCCGAAGCGCGTATCGGGCTTGTCGGAGCCGTACAAACGCATGGCGTCGGCGTAGGATAAACGCGGGAAATCGGGAAGTTCGATGCCTTTAACGATTTGGAACAAATGCTTGGTTAAGCCTTCAAAGATCGAAAGAATATCTTCCTGTTGAACAAACGACATTTCGCAGTCGATTTGGGTAAATTCCGGCTGGCGGTCGGCGCGCAAATCTTCGTCCCGAAAGCATTTCACGATTTGGAAATAACGGTCGAATCCCGAAACCATCAATAATTGCTTGAACAATTGCGGCGATTGCGGCAAAGCGTAAAACTCGCCCGGATGAACCCTTGAGGGCACGACAAAATCGCGTGCTCCTTCAGGCGTAGAACTGATCAATACGGGTGTTTCGATTTCCATAAACCGGCGGTCATTCAGGTAACTGCGTGTAGCAAATGCCATTCGGTGCCGTAATTCCAGATTGGCGCGCACATTGGCGCGACGCAAATCCAAATAACGATACTTCATCCGGAGATCGTCTCCGCCGTCAGTTTCTTCTTCGATTGTGAAAGGCGGCGTTTCGGAAGCGTTCAAGACATTCAACTGCGAAACAATGATTTCAATGTCGCCGGTCGGAAGATTCGGATTTTTATTGGAACGTTCTTCAACAACGCCCGTCACTTGAATCACCCATTCCCTGCCCAATTTGGCGGCTCGATCACACAATTCGGCATTAATCTCCTGATTAAAAACCAATTGTGTTATTCCATAGCGATCGCGTAAATCGACAAAAATCATTCCGCCGAATTTGCGGGCTTTTTGCACCCAGCCGGCTAAAGTTACTGTTTGGCCTTTCGCAGCCGCACGCAATTCTCCACACGTATTTGTTCTATACATATCTTTTCAATTAATCGCACAAATTTACATGAAATTTTTTAATTGCATGCAATTTTATGGATTGCTTCGGGCTTTGCCCTCGCAATGACGTGCTATATTTCCGTCATTGCAAGCCGTTTACGGCGAAGCAATCTATTTATTTATGGCTGATAAATGTGCCAAACTATCATGCTTTTTTCTTCCGAATTGATTCCATTCGATACGGAGAAGACCATTTTCATGGCTTTGAGATAGCCGTTTAGATCTTCTTGTGGAACAGCCGGCGAAGTCAAGAGGTAGCTCAACGGAGCGCCACCGGGTTGTCCGGGAATTACTCCGAATAAACCTTCCGATCCTTCAAATTTGGCGTAGGAAACGCCGGATACCATAGTTCGATAAGCAATAAGGTTAGCGCTGGCCGGTGTCCACTTGACATAAAACGGAACGACTGCGGGAGTTAAGGGCTGACTGAATGTAGAAATAATTTCCAAGTCCGACATCGGATCGCCTACATCATAGCCACCTCCTGCTTTCGGTAGTGCATGAAGAATTGTAATACTAACTCCTTCTAAAGTATTTTGTTCCACGAGCACCGTATAGCGCAAGCGGCCGGCGGCAAAAATAATTTTAGCGGTTCGCGTACTTCCGCTTGGATTATTTTGATCGAGGTACAAAACGACTTTAGCCGTGTCTTTGGCGGCTCCGCTGGTGCAGGAAGTCGTCAACCAGGTAGCTGTAGTTCCGGTATCGGTATCTGTGATTCCGTCGATATACCAACCGGAAGTTCCCGATTGGGAAATGTAATCAGTCAACACATACAGCACGTTATGTGGCCGTTCGACCGTCAATGCTTCGCGAGGAAAATTAAATTCGCTTTTGCTGACTTTCAAGAAATATTGTCCGTCGAGAACGATATTTCCCCAGCCGGCGGCATCCCATTCCAAAATTTCGGTTTGCAGGTTCACAGCTTTGCCGTTAAAGGCCAATTCTGCAGTTTCGTGTCCCGAACCGCCGACGTTGGTGATATTGACCGTATATTCGTGGTTGCGCAGAATGGACTTGTGCGTCGTACCGTTATCGTTCATGAAATCGACTCGGTAATAAGTTGTTTGTGAATCGGTTCCGTAAACGCCACCGATAACCAGGCAAGTTGTTTGACTGGGATCTTCCACAGCCGTCGCTTCAAACGTATAAATCGAGCCACGGATGGCTACGTCGGTTTTTCCCGGAGCGGTAAAATCTTCATAGACAAGCGGTCCGAAAAAACGTTTGCTGTAATCGGTGATGCTTGCAGGAATAGTTGGCTCCACGCCGATATTTCCTTCAGGAACGATGCGGCCTTTGGTATTGGTATTGTAAAGACGAACGCTTTTGAGTTTGAATTTGCCTGTCAATCCGGAAACACTCTCGTCCACCTGCACATTGATGCGGGCAACCATCCGAAGCAAGGAAACCGTGCCGATCGAAGAAGATTGAAAGGTAATCGTGGCCGGCTCGCTCTCGCCCCACATTGGGAAAGTCGTGTAATTGGAAGCGCTCACGGTATTCCATGGATTGCCTTCGCCGAGCGAAAATTCAAGGGAAGCGAGCATCGTATTTTTTTCTACGTTTTTCCAATCGGAAGAAGTTAATAATTGTGTCACAGCCTCGCGTGCATTGGTGATCAGCACAAAACGCTGGCGGTAAGATCTTGTCCAGACCGTGGCTTTGTAATTTTGCCGAGCGGCGCCGTTGGTGTTGCCTGCAGCTTCTCTGGCGGTGGCGGAATAATCGAAATATTCCTTGCCGTCGTCGCCTACGCGAAAAGCCAGAATATCCAAGGTTTGAATCGTATTTTCTTCGGGAACGCCGATTGACCGCAGCGAAGAAGATTGATCCTGTTCGAAAGGTAAGGAAACGGGAATAGTGAAATCGGCAATGGCTTCACCTTTTTCATTACCCGAAATTCCGTCTAAATCCTCTTTACTACATGAATTAAGTCCTGTTAATGCTACAAATAAAATGCCCAAAATCCATCCGTTTTTTGCAATCTTTTTCATTGGTTTACTGTTTCTTTAAATTGATTAGTGCTTAGGTTCTTTCTTTTATAATTAAGGTTCTAACTGATGATTCGATCCATTGGAAACCCAATTGTCCACGCTTACGCCGACATCTGCGTCAGTTAAATCGTTACCGTTGAAGCGGATCGTAATATAATATTCGTGATTTTTATCGAAATCATTGTCGGGATAATCGGCTAAAATCTTTTCAATCAGATTGCAGGAATACAACTTGAATTTGAAAGTGTGATTCGCTATCGTTACCACGGGATGCTGCCGGTCTTTCGCTAACTTCAACACTGTTAATGTCGTTTGTACGGTATCGGAACTTGCCGAGCCGTTTACGTCGGAAATGTATGACAATGTATCGCAAGCGGCAAAATGGTTTTCAAAAGTATAATTTC
>JAISKG010000190.1 GCA_031261015.1 Dysgonamonadaceae bacterium
ATCAAAAAAAGCGAATTAGGCGCTTGCACCGCCGCCGGAATTGGGGTAAATATTTTAAATTCTGCTGCCGCGCCGGGAACCTTGGCCCACGGAACAGCCGTCTTATCATCCGACGGAAACAAAAACATTATCTACACGCCTGCTGCCGGTTTCGTCGGACAAGACAGCGTGAGATATACAATCATCTGTGGTGTCAATACCTCTACCGGACTTGTTTTGATCAATGTGACGGACAAGCCGGATGTAATTAAAGATGAGGCTTGCGCCGTGACGCCGCCACCCATGCAATGGACGATTAAATATGATTATTATTTTAATTCGGCTTGCTATCTATCTACTTATCATTCTGCGGTGTGCGGGGATCTTGATAATGATGGTATTGTAGAAATTGTCTTGTCGGCCAAACCTTTCGCCGATAACGCTACCAATACATCGACTTACGGTATCGTCAGACCGGCTCAATCTATTGCTATTTTCAAAGGGAATGACATAAGCGCGCCTTGGCGGGTATTCAACACCGAAAAAGCCTACTCTTGGTCGGCTAATCAAAAATTTGGTCTGGTCAAAACAAAAATCAATAGCCAGGATACAACCTTAATTATTGTTATGGAACGCGACGGATACTTACGCGCATACAATTATTTAGGTCAAAGAGTATGGCAGAGTAACGCTATTTATGACGCATTGTATAACAGTACCTCTTATACAGACAATTACTTAGTGAGTACTTTTGCCGATTTCAACAAAGATGGTATCCCCGAAATTCTGGTCGGACGCAGTTTGTTCGATTCGGCTACGGGTAATTTGCTTTGCTCGACTACCGGCACCAGCCCTGCTGATCCTTCTATTGCAGCCGATCTTTTCAATACGGGAACTCTGAATTTTATTATGGGTAACAAAATTTATGATGTACACATTCAATCCTTGGATCCTTCGGATGCAACTAATTTCGCGCTAAATAGTTTAACCTTACATACAACAATTACGCCTCCGACCATTACAAACGCCGATCCGGATTATACTTCCGCTTCACCCCTCGTTGTACCCGCCGGTGGCCGCGTTTCGGCAGTTGATATTGATCACGATGGTAAGCTGGATTTAGTCATCTCTCGCGTGAGCGGCAGTTATACGGTAATTTATGTAGCTGATCCTGTGAGCGGCACCGTCAAGGCTTCCAAATATATACCCAAAGCCGGAGTTTCCGGTTATCCGTTTATTGGAGATATTGACGGAGATGGGAATGTTGAAATTGTAGTGATCAAAGCATTAAGTGCTGTCGGAGGTGATAATCCGGATAATGACATTATCGCTCTTAAGTACAATGGAACTTCTTTATTACAAGTATTTTGGACAATGCACCATACCGATGGTTCCGGATTGACGGGTATGACTTTATTTGATTTCGACCAGGACGGACAAGCCGAAATCGTTTATCGCGACGAACAATTTCTACGTATTATGGATGGTAGCGCCGATGGAGCTATTAATTATCCTAACCGGAACAAAGCGGTTTTCCCCAATACTTCAGGGACAGGATCCGAGTATCCGATTGTTGCCGATGTAGATGGCGACGGACAAGCAGAAATCATAATCGTTGGAGGAAGCTCATTGATACCGGGTACTAATGCATCGACTCAGGGCGCTTTGTGGGTCTTCAAATCGGGAAGCGCAGATGCACCCTGGGCGCCCGCTCGCCAAGTATGGAATACACAAAACTACAATTCCGTTTATGTAAACGGCGATTTAAGTATTCCTTCCAATCCGCTAAACCCTGCTTCCCTGTTCGTTGACAAAGATGGTAAGTATTTGCAGCCGTTCAATAGTTTTATGCAACAATCCACCCTCTTGAACGGCGAAGGCAAAATGTTGAGCTAAGGTTCTGACTTGGCTTTCGACTTAAATGTCCCTATCGTCTATTCCAATTACAACTCCGGCGCAGGAACCGTCGATGTAACGTTTAATGTCGAAAATACGGGAGATGCTGATTTTCTCGGCAACTTGGATGTGAGCGCATACGTTTTGCAGGCTGGAAATTTCATTAAAGCGGAAACTCGCACCTTGGTCGTAAATATTCCTCAAGGAGCTTCCGTTCCAATCAGTTACACCATCACCGGATTGCCTGCAGGAATCGATCCCGCAAACGTCATGCAAATTCGCATCAACGAATCGGATGACAATTTCCTTGTGCCCGAATGTAACTATGCAGGGAATTTCAGTAAAGCCTTATTCGGCGCGCCGGACTACGGTTTGTGTCCCGGCGCTCATACGATTTATTTCTATCCGCAAAACACCGCTTATACTTACGTTTGGTACGATCAGAATCCCACGCAAACGCCCAAGCCCGCTTCGATTGAAGTTGGCGATTCGCACGATTTTACGCAACTCGCCACTTCGCTGACGAAGAAATTCTATGTCGAGGTTTACGACGGGCCATCGTTGATGGATACGTACCCGGTAATCACTTACCTCATTCCCGATTCCTTGACCTGGACGGGAGCAACTTCTTCCGACTGGAACGACTATCGCAACTGGAATTATCCCAATAATCCGCAGCCGGCGATTACCGCTTATGATACGGTTAAATATCAGATCCCGGCGGAATGTACCAACGTATTGATTCCGGGAGGCTTGGCGAATTATCCCAACTTGAACAGTTATTCCAACGAAATCCATGCCACGCCGGTTTGCGACAATATTTATTTCGCCTTCGGCGGAGAAGTCGCGCGTACCGATACATTGAATTATACCGAAGCATACGTCGATCTCACCTTGAATACACACCAGTATTACATGATTGCGCCTTCGTTGAAAAACATGTACACCGGCGATTATTACATTACGCAACCCAATCCATGGTTAGATGATCGTTTGTATGAACCGATGTTCTTCAACGTGCCGAACCCGCAAACATTAAAAACAGCAGTAACTACTTGGACGGGACGATTTAACAATCCCGATATTTTGCTGAATGCAGGGCAGGGAATGGCGATCTGGTACAACAAATTGGATCAAGGATATACTTATCACAATCCCATAACGACGCATTTCCCAAAACACGATCATTACTATCGTTATTACAGCGAGGAAACGCAGGCGCCGACCCTTTGGGGCAGTTACATGGATCGCACGGATAGTCATCGTTTTATTTATGAACCTTTGGCAGCCAACGGCTTAGTTCCGCTTTCGCTTGGTAATCAAACCATTTCTGCCGACGGAACACCAGTCTTGATTGGAAATCCATTTATGTCGCATCTGGATATGGGACAATTTCTGACGGCTAACAGCACAGAAATTTACGCCGGCTACAAATTAGCTTCAGGCGTGGCCGCAATCGATGGAAAAATGAATAATTTCGTTTCTTATCAACGTGTGGGCGAAACATGGTTTACGACCGATCCGAATTTAAGCGGCGTTGTGGTGAATTTGACTTCCGCGCCGACGATCGCGCCGATGCAATCGTTCATCGTCATCGCAAAGAAAGCCAATCCGCAAATCAAGGCGCCGGTTACGACAATGACAACAACACCGGGAAATGTGCTGCGTTCGGCAAACAATGAAATCAAAGTGTTAAGCATTGTCGCTCAGAAAGAAGATGAGTTGGACAAAGCTTTGTTAATCGGCGCAGGAAGTAACGTTTTTAATGCTGAGGAAGACAGCTACAAATTCTTCCC
>JAISKG010000207.1 GCA_031261015.1 Dysgonamonadaceae bacterium
ACAGAACTTATTACAGCAATGGCTGAAGAATCGGGCTTGAGCAAGGTCGATGCAAAAAAAGCGTTGGATGGTTTTTTGGCAGCCGTATCGAAAGAACTTCAAAACGGAGGTAAAGTAAATTTGGTTGGTCACGGAACTTATCAAGTGATTGAAAAAAGCGCAAGAACCGGTATCAATCCGAAAACGAAGGAAGCGATCAAGATTCCGGCAAAAAAAGTGGTTAAATTCAAACCGGCGTCTGTATTTACTTGTTGGTAATTTGGTTTACTCCATGCACAGAAAAGAACCGTCTTCTTGGACGGTTTTTTTATTTGAATATCCGTCGAAAAATCGTATCTTTGCCGCCTTAATTATCGTTTTATGAATATACAATCGCTGATACAACAAGATCTTGAGCGTTTCTACGCGGTTCACATTCCCGAATCGCAAATTCAATTACAGAAAACAAAAAAAGAATTTACCGGCCATCTCACCTTGGTTGTTTTTCCTTTGTTGAAAATTTCTAAGAAAAATCCCGAACAAACGGCGCAGGAGATCGGCGAATATTTAAAGACGAACCAACCGGCGATTGCGGATTTTAATGTGATCAAAGGCTTTCTGAATCTGACGGTTGCGCCGGCGTATTGGATTAATATCTTGAACGATATTAATCAAACTGAAAATTATGGCACTCGCCCGGCCGGCGAACAAGCTCCTTTGGTGATGATCGAATATTCTTCTCCAAACACAAATAAACCTTTGCACTTGGGACATATCCGTAATAACTTGCTGGGTTACAGTATTTCGGAAATATTGAAAGCAACCGGTAATCGGGTTGTAAAAACGAATATCGTGAACGATCGCGGCATCCATATCTGCAAATCCATGCTGGCTTGGAAACGCTGGGGCAACGGCGAAACGCCCGAATCGACCGGCAAAAAAGGCGATCATCTGATCGGCGATTATTACGTGAAATTCGATCAGGAATATAAAAAGGAGTTGGCTGCGCTCGAAGCGGCCGGATGCACAAAAAAAGAAGCGGAAGAGCAATCTACGCTCATGGCTGAAGCGCGCGAAATGCTGCGCCGGTGGGAAGCAGGCGATTTTGAAACGGTCGCCCTCTGGGAAAAAATGAACGCTTGGGTTTATGCCGGCTTCGACGAAACTTACCGCAAATTGGGCGTTGATTTCGATCAAATTTATTATGAATCGCAGACTTACCTCGAAGGAAAAGAAAAAGTGCTGGAAGGTTTGAAAAAAGGCATTTTTTATCAAAAAGACGATGGTTCGGTGTGGGCCGATCTTACGGCTGACGGCTTGGACGAAAAACTGTTACTGCGTTCCGATGGCACTTCGGTGTATATGACACAGGACATCGGTACCGCCAAATTGCGTTTTGACGATTATCCCATCGATAAAATGGTGTATGTCGTTGGTAATGAACAAAATTATCATTTTCAAGTTTTGTCGCTTTTGCTGGATAAACTGGGTTTTGCTTTTGGCAAAGGCTTGGTTCATTTTTCCTATGGGATGGTCGAATTGCCCGAAGGCAAAATGAAATCGCGCGAAGGAACGGTGGTCGATGCCGACGATCTGATCGAGGAAATGATTGCGACCGCTCGCGAAACCGCCGAAGAACTTGGAAAATTAGACAATTGCAATTCGGAAGAAATCGCCGAAGTTTCGCGTATCGTAGGCTTGGGCGCCCTCAAATATTTTATTTTGAAAGTCGATCCGCATAAAAACATGGTTTTCAATCCGAAAGAATCCATTGATTTCAATGGAAATACCGGTCCGTTTATTCAATATACTTATGCGCGTATTCAATCGGTCTTGCGGAAAGCTGACCCGCTGACTTTCGCCTTGCCCGAACGGCTTGACGTATGTATTCCGATCAATCAGAAGGAAGAAAGCTTGATACGACTTTTGTCCGATTTTCCTGCTATTGTGCAAGAAGCTGCCGATACTTTCAGCCCGGCTGTGATCGCGAATTATATTTACGAGTTAGTAAAAGAATACAATCAATTCTATCACGATTACTCTATTTTACGGGAAGAAAACGAGTCGGTAAAAAAATTCCGTTTGGTTTTGTCCGAAAATGTCGGCCATGTGATTAGCACAGGCTTCCGCTTGTTGGGAATTGATGTGCCGGAAAGGATGTAAGGCACGCCGGCGTACTTTTGACGTATTCGTTTTTGCCGGTTGACGTATTATTGAATACCGGAATTGTAATTGTATTTGTGCCGAAAGGAATACATTTGCATCGTTAACAAAATACTCATTAAAACAACAATGCAAATGAAAAAGACATTTTTACTTCTCTTAGCCGTAACGGTTTTTTCTATCAAAGCGGCAGCGTTTCCGGTTACATTAAAAGTAATAGACCAAACTAAAGGCCAAATTACGAATAAGGTTGATGACAACAACGAAACGAATATCTTTGTATGGGTGGACGACGCTTTAGCAGCTCAGAATCCACGGGTTCCGAGCGATTGGTGGTATCCGATGTATAACGACGGCGGCGTGACGAGCGGCAACGGTTCCTTAGTTAAAACCGCCAGCGCATGGGAATGGACGAATACATTCCAGGCAACGGCCGGCACTTACACATGGAATCCTTACGCAAAAACTTTAGGTTGGCAGCCGATCAGTCCGAACATGTACAATTATATCGGCGACGACGGTAATAATTTAAGATTTACTGTGGGAGCTGACGGTACGATTACCGGTCACACCGAATTGATTATTCCCGATCCGTCGCAGGTAACTAAGTTTTCGATCACTTTGAAAGTCGTGGATTATACAAAAGGCGGATTGACCGATGCTCCGGGCACTTGGGCGCAAAACGCGAATATTGTCATGTGGGTGTCGGGCGATTTGAACGACAGTCCCTGGTGGTTTTACGGATTGTTTGATACGACGGTTTCTAATTGGGACGGACAGGACGGGAATGTGGTTTCTTTCCCGCAAGGATCGTTAATCAAGGAAAGCAATAAATGGACGTGGCAAGCAACTTTTCAGGCAGCTCCCGGAGTGTATGAATGGAATCCGATGAATATTTTGTTGGGCTGGGCAAGTATTGCCGGCGGCAATTTGTCGTTTTCTGTTAGTGCAACCGGCGAATTGAGCGGCAATTACATTCTGGAATTAGGCGGCGGCAAGATCGCTTGCATCGGCGACAGCAACACGGCGGGTGCGGGCGTTAGCAATCCGGCGCAAAAAGCTTGGCCGGCACAAATGCGCGCTTATATGGGCGAAGACGATACGACGTTGAATTTGGGCGTTTCGGGCGCAACCTTGATGAATTTTCCCGAACCTTGGGGCGCGTGGACGAATAATCCGGCCAAAGTGGAAGCTTTGATCAATGCACAACCCGCTGTCGTTCTGGTTGCTTTAGGAACCAACGATTCCAAAGACGGCTATTGGGGACAGCGCGATTTCAAAGCGGAATACATCGCTTTTATCAATCGTTTCCAAAATGAGATCAGTCCCAAGCCCGAATTTTATATGATTATCCCAATCAAAGCATTTGACAACAATAGCTATGGAATCAACAATACAAATATCGTCAACGGTGTGATTCCGGCTATTAAGGCAATCTCGAAAGAGAAAATGGTTCCGGTAATTGATTGGTATTCCATCACCGCTTCGGCTACTTACGCCGATATTCCCGACGGCGTGCATGCCAACGATGAAACTTCCCGGAAAATGGCTGAAAAAGCGGCAGCTATCCTCAATACGCCCAAACCCATCATTATCAAGGAAGGACAAGGAGAAAAAACAACGGCGACTTACGCCGAATATCGCTGGTATCGCAATGGCGAGTTAATCAATGGCGCGACGCAAGATTCTTATACAACCGACGTTGCGGCAACTTATAATGTTGCAGTGAAATTAACGGCTTCCGCCGAAGACATCATCATATCCGGCGCATACGAACTGACAGGCTCCCAATCGGTGAAATTGATTTTGTCTTCCGAATTGCCGACAGCGATTCCGACAGCGATTGCCAAACAAGACGCTCCGATCGTAATCCCTAATCCTGTAACGAATTACATCACCGTTGCCGGTGTAAGCGGTTCTATCTCCTGCAAATTGTACGACACCGCCGGACATTTGCTGGTACAAACCAACCAATCGACTTTCGATGTTTCTCATTTGAGTAAAGGCTTGTATCTTTTGCAAGTCAACGGAAATACGTTGAAGGTGATCAAGCGCTGAAGATTTTAATTTTTGTCTTTGCGAGTGAAGCGAAGCAATCCAGTAATAAATGATGCTGGATTGCTTCGCTTCGCTCACAAAGGTGCTTACTGCTTATTTAACCTACGCTTAACCTAAAAATAACCTAATATAAACCCAATTTTCAAACAAAAACCTTTTCCTTTGCATATTATTAAAAAGGAATAATGACTAAGAAATTCCGCCACCAAAACGATTATCTATGGAAAGGCATCTTGGAAGACGTCTTCGATGATTTCCTGCGTTTCATGCATCCCGAAGCTGATGAAATTTTCGACTTTAAACGAGGCATCACGTTTCTTGACAAGGAGTTGGCACAATTGTTCCCAATAGAAGAAGAGGATGAATATGCCATAAAAATTGTGGATAAATTGGCGAAAGTCTATACCAAAGAAGGAGATGAACAATGGGTGTTGATTCATTGCGAAGTACAGGCGAAGTATAGCGCAGATTTTCCGCTACGCATGTTCACTTACTTTTACCGGATCTGGGACAAGTACAAGAAACCGATTTCGGCCTACGCTATTTTGACGGAAAATAATCGAAAAATTCGTCCCAATCAATTTGTAATGAAATTCTTAAATACGGAACAAGTTTACCGGTATAAAGTTT
>JAISKG010000271.1 GCA_031261015.1 Dysgonamonadaceae bacterium
TTTACTCTGTTTTTCCAATAAGCCGATTAGTTGATCCATATCGGCCAAATTAGCGTTTTCATCGAAATATTTGAGTGTTACATAGTTATCGCCGGTGCGATATTCAAGGTCGTACCAGCCGTATTCTTCATAAGCATAACGAAAAAGATCGGCTTTCATACGCAGCAAGTTGCCATAAACACGACGGCCGGCCTTCAAATATTCGTTGGCCAGCGATAAAGTCAAGGTATAAAGCATTTGCTTGTTGTTGTAATTGGGAGTCGCCACGCGATTCAAATCCTCGATATTTTGCAAAAATACTTTTTGAAACGACTGGGAATTAACATCTTGCGTTTTAATCGCCAACCATATAGTTTCCAACTGCTTTTGCAAACGGATACTTGCATTGGCGCCGGACGATACTTGCGCCAAATATTTCCGGGCATCGCCGGCATTTTCTTGCAATAACGAGAGATGCGCTAAGGCAATCGTGTAAAAATCTCTGATTTCATCGTTGTTTTTCGGCCTGATTTCTTCTAAAAAAGCTTTCAGTTGAGCCAGATATTGGCGATCGGTCGCGTTATTTTCAGCTTGCAATTTTAGGCCGGTTTCATCGATGGAATCAGTCGTTATTTCTTCTTTTTTATTCCAACGATAGGCGCATTCAAACGGATCTCTGCCTGCATATTTTCCATAAAAAAGCGGAGTGATCATCCAATCTTCCAGTTTGTTGATTTCCCGCAAAATTAAAAACGGAATGTACGGATTGGTTCGATCAAGCGAGTAAGCTTTTTGAATCGAATCCAGGGCACGTCCGGGATTGCGAACGGCAAGCATCACAATGGCTGTGCTTAACTCTTTGGAAGTCAACAAATCCGGATCAAAACGATCTTCAAATAGTTGCACGCAACGGAACTTCTTTTCATTACTATTGGAAAATACTTGAACCAGTAAGCGATAACGTTCTGTTTCAGAAGGAGAAATACGCATTGCTTCAAACAATCCCGCCCAAATGCTCATCAAATTATCGGGCTGAATACGACCGAAGTAACGGCTAAAAACATCCGCTCCGGCGATTTCCGAATCGACCTTATCGACTTGATAACGCAAACGGCAAACTTGAAAAGCGTAACGTTGTTTCAAAAATGGGATCGGCGCAGTTTGCAATCGTTCCCAAGCCGTTTTCAACAATTGCGCTTTGATTGGCTTAACTGTTTCTTCTTTAGGATATTCCTCATCGGTTTCATAACTTGCGCTTCCATAAGACGAGGAGTTTTCCCATTCTTCAAAACGTCTCCCCCCTCCTACTTCGGTCAGTTCCATTTTTTTGGCAAACACCATGTAATCCAACAAATCCTTATTTTGCTTTTTTACAAGGAATTGAACGAAAGTATTTTGCGGAAAATACATTTTCCAAGCGTTTTTTTCGAATGCCTTGAGCCACAGCCGACTATCGGTATTGTATTGAATTTGGTAAATATCGTCGAGCGTAACCGAGGGATCGCAAGCGGCCAGCCATTCGGCGCAATTGCGATAACGGTCGCTTTCATCGGGATCGGTACTCAACGGTTCTTCATATAAACTCATTGTGTAATTAAAGGGATACATCGTCCTCATCGAAGGCAACATCGCGCGAAACATCATCGCACGGTAATCGGCTTCCGTTTCGTAATATCCACAGGCTTGCGTCGGACAGATTCGCAACAGACACAAGCAATTAACGAGCAAAAAGACTGTAAATACTTTGAATTTCATCGGTTCCTTGATTTTGAATATATGAGGGATTCCACGAAAAAAGTGTGAGGCGGGCATCAGCGTCCACCGGGATTTCATCTTTCAAATAGCGCACCATTTCCTTGATTTCACCGGAAGAAACACCTTCGATCCGGAGAATATCGCCTTTGCGGATGAAGAAACGGCCGGCGACTTGATCGGTCAGTGCGCGGTAACGCCCCTCTCCCATTGCTTCGTATTCCAAGAAATTGTCGGAATAGTCCTTTTCATCGGCATTTCCGAGCAATCCGACGAATTGTTCGTTGCGAAACAAGACTGCCCAACGAAAAATCGGCAAAGCCACATCCAGCGGTAAAGGATAGTTCGCGCCCGACACATATTTTTTGAGTTCTTTCATCGAAGCAATCGAATTTTCTACCCGGAAATCGTTCGCCGTTTGCATATTATAACACATCAACAAACAGCGGTTTACCGGCGGAATATCTTCTGGTTTCTGCTGCTTGTATTGCCACAATCGCAAAGTCGCCGTCACGTTTTTATTAGGAAAATCCTTTTTCAAACAGTTGAGAAAATAGAAAAATTTATCTCGCGTAGTAGCCGTCCAATCGCAATCGATCAATATTTCTGTATAGCGATTTTGAAATTCGCGAATTACCAATGTTCTGATGGAATCGTTGAACTCGAAACCACGGCGATAGCAAGCATGATAACCGAAATTTCCGCTGATTTCATCGACTCTTTTCCGGATGCGCCCACTCAAAACCTGCAATTGTTCTTTGGAACTTTTTTCAAAAACCTGATTCGTAAAAAAGACGGCGGGAGTAAAGGAAAATGCGATGGAATCGTTGGTTTTTAGCGAAGCGACCGGCCGCGCCTCTTCGGCAACCGGATCCCAATCCACATCAAAATAGCGCACGTAGAAATGATTCACGCCGGTAGCACGGTAAAGGGCGGTATCTGGACGAAAAAAAGTATCCCAATAGCAGAAGGAGGATTGCTCGCCGGCGGTGCGATTAGGTAACTCCTTGTGGCAAGCTGCGAAGAGCAGAAGAATTAAAAGGGATAGAGTTGATTTTTTCATTTTTTACAAATTTTAACATTGTTAGCTTATGATCTATCCTTCCTATTTCCATATCTCTT
>JAISKG010000034.1 GCA_031261015.1 Dysgonamonadaceae bacterium
CCTTCGCTGAACGACAGGGCTTTGTCGAATTGCGGCTTAATGGCAACAGCGCCTTTTTCGTCGGCATAACCGTATTTTTTCAATTTGGCATCGAAATATACGCGGCGATTTTCACGCAGAAGATAAATTTTATTATCGCCGAGAGTTCCTGTCAAAGTACTTGTAATTGCAGGAAATACTTCGCTGCCCTGCGCATTGATAAATCCCTGCTTAATGCCCAAAATAGCATTTGTGCCTTTGTTGGCTCGCGCGTATCCATCGCAAAAAGCAGAAACGAATGAAATATCTTTCGGCAAATCGCGGTAAGTGCCGTCGGGATAAAGGATAGCATATCCCGCACCTGCTTTGCGAACTATCGCCCCGCCCGAAAAATGACTGTCCTCGTAATGGAGGTTGTTGATAGTGCTTATCGGAAAATTTGTTCCGAAAACATACTCGCCTTGGGTATTGACGAAAGCCAACTTGCCGTATCCATACCAAATCATAATCATACCGTCGTGAATTTTTGGACTCACATCGGCGTCTGCCGGAATTGCCACCTCTTTACTCTGGTCGGTAAAATGCGGCACAATCGTGGTTTGAGCAGCCAAACTGCCCGACAAAGTTAAAAACAGATAAAATAATGTCTTTTTCATTTTTGTATTTTGTATTTAAGATGAATCATTTTTTTAACAACCAATTTGGGAACAAAAATAGCACAAACAGTGATAAAATCATATAGACAAATCTATATTTTTTGTGTTTAGACAAGAAAAACGGATGATTTCAGGAAATGAGCGTCCGTTTTCTTTTTTATTCGATAACGCACAGTATATACACTTGCGGGCGCAATATTAAAAAGCAAGGCAATGTCTTTGATATTCATATCTATCGCAAAACAGACAAGGTATTTCATATCCATCGTGGTTATTTTGCCCAAAGAAGTGAAGGTTTCTTCCAAGGCGGCGAGGTCAATTTTTTTCAGCTTCTGAAGGTATTGTTCTTTATCCACGTTATCCATAGAAGATATTTCGAGAATATGCATCATTTTATGAAAGATGGTCTTGCCGGTCTTCTGTCCGGCTCGCTGTTCCATTTCTTGCTGGTATTGCTCCGACACAAGAGCGGCTTCGTAAAGTTCCTGTTCCATCCGTTTTTGACGCAAGCGATAAATAATTATCAACAATACAATCAAGCCGATAAGTACAAACGAAGCCACCCATGAGATGATAATTATTAATTCGCGCTGTTGCTTTTCTTGTTCCAACTCTACTATTTGCATTTCTTTTTGGGCGGTTTCGTAGCGGACGTCCATTTCTTTGACTGCCTGCACTTTCTCTATATTGATGCGTTTCGCTTCATTGTCGGTCAACAGTTTCTGATATTTCAACGCCAAAACAGGCTGATGGGTTTCTTCATAAAGTTGTACAAAGAATTTATAGGCGTCGCTCAGGTCGGGAAGTACAAAATTATTATCGGCTGTATGGATTAAATCCAAGGCTTGCAACATCTTCGCTTCGGCTGCTTTGTGATTTCCTTCATAGAGAAAAGCCCATGCGCGGACATTGGCAAGGGCAATATCCATATAAATATCATTCATCCTCTCGCCGGTTTTCCATTGTTCGGCTTTATCCAAATAGTATCGTACACTATCCAATGGTGTCGGTTTCACAAGTTCTAAATAAGTGACAGCCAGATTGTAATAGTCATAAAAAGGCAATAGCGTGACGGGGAGTTCGTCTATATGATTCTCGATATTGGCTATTGTTTTTTTCGCATACAGAATAGCCGAATCCAAAAGCGCCGGATTATCGGGATGTTCGAGATATTCTTCGCCATAATAAACCTGCTGAATGGAATGGAGCCGATACAAAACCGCATTGGATTTGGATTTTACGGCGAGTTCTTCTAATCTTTTAACCATTAATTTCAGTCCGTCAACGTCTTTCATCTCTAAATACGGAATCGCTAAATTGTATAAAGAATTGGCGATTCGACCTTCATTTCCGCCCAAACCTTCCAATATTTCGATAGATTGAAAGAGGTATTTCTGCCCTTCCGTAATATGACCGTCTTTGATGAGTCTATCGCCATGCATCGTATAAGTGTCGGCTTTTTCCACAGACGCCTCCGCCGCATCGGCATATATCAGCATCGAATCCAACATCCAATGGTAATTTTCATTATCATCCAAAAGCGAATAGCAATTTCGCAAGGCGTTATAATACAGGATATATATTCGATTGCGAAGCGTTTTATCTTTTACGTTCTTGGTGAAAGGCAACAAGCGGCTGCGCAATAGAGCTATCTGGTTTTCGGCGCTTTCGTCACTCGCTTCTATCGTTTGGACGGCAAGCTGCATCCGGTCTATTTCGGAACGAGCGTCCTCATGGAGTATCATGTTCAGGGTATCGGGCAAACTCGTTTGTCCAAAGCCGATTAGAGGGGAAATAAAGAGAAAACAAGTAAGAATTATCCGTTGCATGCAATATGTATTAATCAATAGAAGAGCAAAAATAATAATTATCTTCTTATTTTAAGGTAAATTTTGACAAATATAACAAATCATCAAATTAATCGGTAACCATTATTTTTTAAACAACATAATAATGGCATTATAAATCAGGAGATAAAATCCCATCTTGAAATTGGGGTTCAAGACCATTTGAGGGTTTTAATTATATTCGAATCGACCGTTTTCGGTTTCGATAATCAATTCTTTTTTATCCGATGCTTCTACAAACCCAACGATTTGTGCATCAATATGAAACGATTTGGAAATAGCGATGACTTCTTCGGCGTATTCTTTCGGAAGATAAATTTCCATGCGATGCCCCATGTTGAAGACTTTGTACATCTCTTTCCAATCGGTTCCGGATTGTTCTTGTATCAATTGAAATAAAGGAGGAATCGGGAACAGGTTGTTTTTCGTGATTTTTACTTTATCTACAAAATGAAGCACTTTGGTCTGTGCGCCGCCCGAAACATGCACCATGCCGTGAATTTTTGTCCGCAACTGATCCAATACTTGTTTAATGACCGGAGCATAGGTGCGGGTAGGCGAT
>JAISKG010000174.1 GCA_031261015.1 Dysgonamonadaceae bacterium
AAACTCTTTTCTCTTCAAATCAATAGCGACGAGGCTTTGCAAACGCCGATTAAAAAACAACAAATCTACGAAAAATTCTTTTTCATCCACTATCATACGATGTTGGTTGCCGATAAAAGCGAAATCTGTACCGAGCGCAAGGATAAATTTTTTGATATTACGCACAATTCCGTTTTCAATCATTCGCTCATCTTCATCGTCAGGGTCTTCCATGTTGATAAAATCGAGTAAGTATTCGTCTTTGAAAGATTGCAAGGCAGCTTTTTGGAAATCAATGTTGGCAAGTGTTTTTGTGAAATTATTAACAATACTACCTTGTTGTTGAAACAAGTTAGCTTTAAGGTTGTATTTCAATTTTTCAACACTCCAAAATTCAGTAGCGCATTTTTGAATGTAAAAAAGACGTTCTTTTATTGCATTGGTTTTTTCTAAAATAATACAGTGATGGGTAAAACCTACTTGCAAAAAATGAGACATATCCAATTCAGCAGTTGATAGCTGTCGAATTGGAGTAATTAGCAAATTTGTATCTATTTCTAAATCGCCCATTGGCAATGGGCGATTTGAGTTGGCAATTTCGCCCATTATTGATGGGCGATTTATATTTGTCAAATAATCAATAGGTTGCAATTCGTCCACTGACAATGGACAAATTGGAATGAAGGTGTTCCATGTTTCATAGAATTGCCTCATTCTCTTCATGTTGCTTTCAGAAAATCCTCTCAATCCCGGCAGTTCTTTCTGTAACTGTTGAGAGATGACTTCAATCGCATTTGTTCCCCAAAATCCTTTACGGCTATTGTTGGAAATGTATTCGCCAATGCCGAAATAAAGCGAAAGCATTTCACGATTCGCCAAAGCTGCCGCACGATAACGGCTTTTCAGAATTGCCTGCTTTATCGACTGAATGGCAGCGGTGTAGTTATTTGTAATGTTCTGTATCGTATCAGACATATTATCTTGTTTTTATTTGCTTATGTTTCTTCCTGATAATAGATTTTATAGAATTTTCCTTTTTCGTCGCGGCCTTGTTCGATTAAATTCCGGTCGCCGTGAATGTAAATGTCGAAGTTTTTATCCAATTTGATAACACTTTTTAGTGCACGAGTTTGTTTTTTGACAGCGCTTTCGGAAATAGTGAAATTATCGGCGATATCTACTGCGTATTCTTGTGCATAAACGGATTTATATTGATTGAATTTTTCGATTATGTCAGGTTGTCCGATTACCTCGTTGGCAAATTCCTCTAAATTGAAATTGTCTTTGTCTTTGAGAAATTTTACTGCTTTATTTATTAAATCGGCTTGGTCTGCGCCTGAAACTTTAAACTGTTGCGGAAGTTCATTTTTTACAAAATTCTTTGTAAGTGAAATAATATTCTGTGTATTGTAATACTCGTCTTTTCGTTGGCGAACGTGCAGAAAATCATCTATCCAATATTGCGCCTCCACGCCTTTGTTGGTGTTATCAACCACCGCCACAATATAGCCATTTTCTTTTTCGGTATTGAAAATCAAGCAACCCTTGTCTAATTTGTTGATATTGATACCTTTTTCGCTTTCAATTTCAAAGCCTTCGCCTTTCGGAAAAACTTTTAAGAATGTATCTTTGTTTTCCGATTTGAACAGCCCGACTGCATCTACCGTTTCACCGTCAATAATACAATCTTTGAAATAGACGGTGTAAAACTCGCCGCCTTTGATTTTGGGGTGGGTACTTTGCTCGTATAAATGCTTGGCGAGATTTACGGATTGATCCAAAAGAGTATTGGGATTATCGAAAATCTTGCTTGCACAAACAAATATTTCATTCATGCTTATATCTATGTCGTGATAGAAATTGAAGTATTCGGGAGATTTGAAAGCGGAAACAAAGTAATTTATTAATATTTCTTTAATATCATCTGTAATACTAAGAGTAGATTTTGTCAAAATGCAATTTTCATCTCTTAACTTATTACCTACAATATGTAATGATACATCTTTTATTTTTGATTCTAACGCTGAAAACATAATCATATTTTATTATAAAGGTTCAATTTTTCTTTTAATAATCGTCTAAATTCAATTTTCAATTCATTTTCTAATGTTTGTATATTTGGTACTTTGGCTTTATTCTTTGTATTAAGATAAACTTTACTCTTAAATTGAAAAACGCCATCAGGAATTGGTTTATTTTTTAATGCGTCCGAGAAATTAAGAATTGTATAATAATTTCCATAAACTCCGCGAATATTGAATTTGTAATTGATAATGATTTCTTCACATAGAATAATTGTTTTAAAATTCTCATCTTGTAATTCTTTTACTCCGTCTAAGTTTTTGCCTTTTGATTGCGTTACATATTCCTTGCCTTTTTTATCTTGGTATTCTAAAGGTAAATCTATAGATTCGTCAAACATATATTTAAACGCTTTGACATCATAATCTTGTAAACATAAAGAGGAATCAATATTTGTAAAACTCAATAAGAAATTTACACGTTCTCTATTTTCAAAATCCGAAAACGATATTTTAACGCTTTTTTCCTCAATAACATTTTTTTGTATTAAATCAGTAGAAATTGCTTTTTCGATTCTTTCTGCAATGGTTCGTGCAGGACGGGAATTATATTCTTTATTTACTTCAAATTTATTTTCTTTTTGATTAAAAGTACCCGAAACTATTGCACGACTAAATACACTACTTACTAACGCCTGTTTATTAGGATTTACTTGTTCTAAATGTACTTCTATTGTAAAATTATTACTATTGGAAATTTGTTTCGGTTCTATTGCAAGAACTTTTGCTTTTAAATCATTCCCTAATTCTTGAAAATTGAATGAATTTATAGCAAAAGGGATATTATGTTGCAATAATGGATAAGAAATTTGACTACTGTCTAAAGTTTTGTCTTTTGTTTCAACAAGTCCAACCAATGATTCTATTTCCATAGGACTAAACAATAATCCCGTCATTAAGTGCATCATTTTTGTTCTGTCCGCATTTTTGAAATACACACCTTTACGAGATAAAAATACTTTCAATTCAGGTGTTAATACAGTAGGTGAGTTTAAAAATGGTTTTATCGAATCACCATAAGGCAAATATTCCAATAAGTGAGATTGTATAAATATTTTCTTCTTTTTGTTTTTAGTTTCATCAAATTCTGTATTTAGTAAATCTTCTGTTATGGCGGGAACTCGTTGTAAATTAACTGTTTCGCATATTTTTAATTGTTGAATTCTTAACCTATTCGTCAACTCATCATTATTATATGAACGTACAACTTCATTTACTTCATTTTGATATTCTTCTTTATAATCAGGAAAATAAACAATATATTCATTAGCCAATCCGCTCGTTAATCGAATTAACATCCAAATTATTTTTTTCAATCTGTCTCTACTATATTCGTCTGAACAAAACATCAATACACTAATTTTATTATTATCTTCTTTTACAATGGGAATAATAGAAGAATTTATGTATTGAGGCGGCAGATAAATATCTCGTTTCCCTATTTTTTCTAATGTAGAAGTATCTTCTGTTATGGGATACAAGAATTTAACAGATAATTCAGGTCTATATGTTCTCGCTGTAATAATAGAACTAATTAGAAAATTAGCCTTTTTGTTATCTATTACATAGTAAATCAAATCTTTGTTTAGAATATTGGATTTATAATAAGTGCTAATTTCATTTATTAGATTTCTATCTAAATCTGTTTCTTTGGTTGATAATAAAAATTGAATACTGTGTTCCGTTAAGTTACTTATTGCTATTTTTCCTTGATTGATTAGTTGTTCGCGTACTAAATCTGTACTGTAAATATTTTGTTTGATTAATGCTTGAATATTTTGTTGATACTCCGCTTCCAAAGAACTATTTATGTAAATCACATCATTTTCATTGTCTTTTAATCTACTCTTATAATTGCTCCAAAACTCAACTTTATATTCTTCATCTTGGTCTAATTTATCATTGTGTATAGTAACGCATTCATTTACATTAGGTTTACTCCACCCTATCAAGTGAAGTATATGTTTTATAATCGTTGTCTTAATATCGTCCCGTTCAACAGTTTCAGCAGGAAGTAATAATGAATATGCAGATTGTTCCAAATAGCGTTCCACTGCAATTAAATCATTTAATAAATACTGCTCAAAATCGAAACGATTTAGCACTTTCCCAACACTTGAATTAAGCAAAAACTGTTGATTCAAACTTAATGCAAAAAGTTGAGCCAATTTGTTACTTATTTTATTCCTATTTTTATTTTCAAAGAAATCGTTAATCTTTGATAATATCAGTGTATTAAAATCAGATATTGAAATGTCTATGTTTTTAATATCAACATTCCCAATCTTATTATTTTGTTGTGTATGCGTTGCATCATTCATTCTGCCAACTAAACACAGAGTATATTCGGAGGCATTGGGACAATTTGTTTCAAGTTCGTTTGCCCATTTAGTTACAGCAGGCAAAGCAAAAGGATTTATTGAAGATTTAACTTGCATTACCTTTTTTGTACCATTACTGTATTCCCAGCAAATATCAACTTTTTCAGATTCATTGTCAGGTTCAACACAAACAGAAAGCCATTCCTTATCATTAAAGGAATCCAGAACCGCTACAAGAGTTTGAATTATGTAGCCTTTTATTGCATAGTGTGCATTCATAATAAATTATATTTTTAAAGTCAATAATTTTTATTTTAGAATTCCGCATCTTCCTCCTCATAATTAAACTCCACCTTGCTTTGCAAAACAATTTCATCAAGTATATTATTCAAATAGCCTTGTTTTACGGCTTTTTGGAAACGAATAGTAAGTATAGAAATGTTTATAACTTCTTCAATACAGGCCATATATTTTTTAACTATTGCTGCGATTGAGTAGGTTTTGTTTGCATTGTCCTTTATCTTTTGCAAAATATCTTCGGCGTTTTCGGTTGATTTGATTATAAACGAAATCGGGTATTTCTGAATTTTGTCAATATCAAGAAAATATTTTTTGAAGTCCAATGTTTCAGTTACTTGGAAAAATTTACCGAGCGGTCGCATTACAAAATCTATTCCGCCATCGTTGGCGTTTGTTCTGCCTGTTTTGTACAACGTTAGATTTTCTTCGTTTAATTTGTCAATTTCAAAACCCCAATAAATTTTTTGGTTGTGATAGTAATATTTTAGGATTGAATAACTTACAATTTCAAACAATCGCGCATCTACATTCGGGGCAAGCAAACCGATAATAAATTCTTCGACTTTTTCGGGTCTGGTTGTCCCTATTTTTTGCAGTTCCTCGCACGATTTCACAAAATGCAAAAAAGCATCTTGTTTTGTGCGCACATATTCGTCTATGATTTTAATGATTGTTTCGGCAATGTTGAATGTCTTTTTGCCAACCTGTATTTTTAACAAGTTTTCATTTAACCAATAGCGATTTGTTGCATTATCATGAATGATAGGTTTAAATTCAGAGGTTGGAAAAAACTTTTCAAACTCTGAGTTCACACGATTATTCAGCGCGTGATTTTGAAGTTTGCTGCCAAAAGGCAATTCTCTTTGTCGCGCAAAAAGAATACTGAATAGCGCACCTTCGTAAGCGGAATAATCGCCTTTTTTATGATAATTTTTGGCGATATAATCTTCAATAATTACATAAATGGCATAAAGATTTGCAAAACTGCCCCTTGCTTTTGAGCCGCGATTGGCAGAACGAGTTTTCTCATTCAGATATTGAATAAGCAGACTTTTTTCAAAAACAGTTTCAGCATTTTTGCCAAATTCTTGTTTTAAGATTTGCTTGATATTTTCAGTAAACGAGTGCTCCATCTAATTCTTCTTCAAATAAATTAAACATTGGAACTTTGGGTAAATCTACTTTTTTTGTTTCAAAACTGCGAATTTCCTTTTGCAGTTTTTCGCCCTTATATTCTGTGGCTAATTGCAATCGGCGCAAACCAATTTTCACATAATCTTCCTGCAATTCAATTCCGATTGATTTTCTGCCTAATTGTTGAGCCACATAACTTGTGGTAAAAGTGCCTGAAAATGGGTCTAAAACCGTATCACCAACATTAGAACTCGCTTTGATAATTCGTTCCAGCAAAGCAATTGGTTTTTGTGTCGGATGATTTTCATATTCGTCCATTCGATAACGTACACGTGCAAATTCCCAAACATTTCCGGGAACTTTTTCAGAATTATAAACTTGTGGCGGATTTTTGCGGTAATCAATCAACTTCCGCTTCGCACCCGTTTTAGCTTCTACCAAAATATCATTGGCGTTAAATGTATAATGATCCGGGTCTTTTACGCAAAATAAAATGGGTTCATACATAGAACCATAGTAATTTTTTGCCTGAACACCTGAACTGTCATAGTACCAAATCAAACGAGAAAGTATGGTCATTTTTTTGCGTAGAAAAATGTCCAAATAGGGCATAAATTGCGTAGAAGTCATAATGTACATACTGCCATTGGCTCGTAATTTATTGACACACAAATCAATCCACCTGTAACACCAACTCAAATAATCTTCGTCTGTCGCCCATTTGTCTTTATGTCCATTAAAATTTTTGCCTATATTGTAAGGCGGATCAACAAAAATTAAATCCACAGAATTATCAGGCACCTCAGCAGATAAAACTTCCAACGAATCACCTTGTATAATTTTATGATTTTGATATTCCAATGTTTCCATACTATTTTATCTTTATCCTATTTAGACAACAAATATATCCACATTTTAAATCAATCGCAAAATAATTTTCAATTCTTTCCACAAATAAAAATCCCCAAAATCTTTTTGAATTTTGAGGATTGACAACTCTTTCTTTATTTTCGTGCGACTGAAGGGACTCGAACCCCCACGCCTCGCGGCACCAGATCCTAAGTCTGGCGTGGCTGCCAATTACACCACAGTCGCAAAAGAGAGCGCAAAGATAACGGGATTTTTTGATTCGATCAAGTATTTCGAAAAGAGATTTTCAAAACCACAATACGGATTCCGGTCCCATATTAAACAATAAATCAATGATACTGACTTGCGGTTGAAAGCCGTAACGATCGGCAAAGACTTGATAATAAGGACGAATCGTTTGCGTAACCGGCTTCTTGGGATGAATGACTTCGCGCAAATCGCAAACGCCCGACGGAATTTCTATCCCATATTCATCCGTATAATTGACGGACGGATTGATGTCTAACAACTTGCAAATCAAGGTTCGTAACGTTTCGTTGAAATCAAATAAAAAATTCTGTGGCTTTTCATAAAACGGCCGAAAATCATCGGCGTAATACTCGAAAAAAGGTGTTGACTGATAAGCCGATACAATCGCCTGCCAATGCAAATGCCGCCAATTGCCGTACTCGGCGATACGAATGTCTTTCGTCGGACATTTCAAGGTATCGGGCTTGACGATGGGAATACTCAAAGTTTGCAAACCATTGGCGGAAGCGATCACACAGCGATTACGATACGTCTGTTTTGTGTAATGACAATGCTGCTCAATCGTCGCCCTCCCACTTCGGTAAAGAGCCGTATAATACTCAACCGGAGCCAGATAAGCTGTCGATAAAATTACTGATTTTTCACTAACCGGAACAATCGCTTCCATCGAACTTTTCCGTCAAATAAACCTCTGTCTTTATCAAGCGACAACCAAATCAATAGCGGTTGCCCAACGATATGATCTTCGGGAACAAAGCCCCAATAGCGCGAATCCAGCGAGTTGTGCCGGTTGTCGCCCATCATGAAATAATAATCATACTTAAATGTGTAACTGTTGGTTGGAACGTCGTTTATATAAATTTTATCGCCGTCGCGCCGTAAAGTATTATTTTCGTAATTGATGATGCAACGCGAATACAAGGCCAGATTTTCTTCATTAAGTACAATCGTTTCGCCTTTTTTGGGAATCCACAGCGGGCCGAAATCGTCGCGCGTCCAACCGGTATCGTAAGTGTAGGGATACGTGCGATCGCCGACGAAAGGCGGCGAAAGGCGGACGGAGCGCGCCCAACCGGCTTTTTGCAAATAAGTTAGCGCCTCTTGTGTCAACGGCAGGATATAAACAGGATTGTAGCCGCCAGCTGCATTGGGTTCGATGCCTAAAGCATTAAACGCATCGATGGGATCGGAATATTCGTTCAAAAAATGGCGGTCGTCGGGACTGACATCCAACTTGCGGAATTGCTTTTCGGAAAGCCGGGCACCTTGCGTTTCTACGAAATAATTGAATTGCAATTTTTTCGGATTCGGCAAAATTTCTCCGTTAATATATACTTGATTATTTATGATTTGCAATGAATCACCCGGCATCCCAATGCAACGTTTCACATAATTTTCGCGCCGGTCAACGGGACGATAGATAACGTCGCCATAAATTCGTTTGTTTTCGTTCACGGCTTTCCAACCATTTTTATAAACCAAGTCATAATAATCGCGATCTTGAGCGTATAATGCTACGGTATCTCCGGCAGGAAAATTAAATACAACAATATCATTGCGTTTCACGTGCCCGAATCCTTTCAGGCGTTTGTAATCCCAATACGGCCAATCGCTGTAAGATTTCGTATTCAAAACCGGCATCGTATGATGAGTCAAGGGCATAGCCAAAGGCGTATTCGGCACGCGCGGCCCATAACTCAATTTGCTTACCAAAAGATAATCGCCAACCAGCAAACTTTTTTCCAAAGAAGAAGTTGGGATTTTATAATTCTGGAAAATAAAAATATGAATCAACGAAACGGCGATCAATGCGAAAATAATCGCGTCGGCCCAATCGGCAATTGTGCGTAAACCTTTGTTTTTCGAATGTTTCCAAGCATCCCAAGTTATGAAGCGGGAAATGTAAATATCGAAAATCAGAAATTCGATCAGCAATAACCAATAATTACCCACCCAAATGCAAAACCCAATCAATAACAAACTGAGCAACGCAAATTTGATCCATTGCGACTTCTTCGCTTGCCGAAGGTGCTCCTGAAAGGGTTTAGACTTTTTTACCGTATTGTCCATAGCTTTTTTATTTGAAGAATATTATCTATATATTAGAGATTCAATAAATCGTTCATAGTGAGAAAACCTTTTTTGCCTTGCGTATATTCGGCGGCGAGTACGGCGCCCAACGCAAAACCTTTCCGGTTTTTCGCTTCGTGCTTGATGCAGATAATGTCAGCATCCGATTCGTACTCAACAACATGAATACCGGGAACTTCGCCTTCGCGTTCGGCATGAATCAGCAGATCACCGGACGCGCCTTGCACAGCTTCTTTCCATTGCTTTTTCCGGTCGATTTCTTCCAAAATCGCTTCGGCCAACGTAATACCTGTTCCGCTGGGCGAATCCAATTTATGGATATGGTGAACTTCTTCCATGTGCACGTCGTATTGCGGAAAGCGATTCATGATCTTCGCCAAGTAGCGGTTGACGGCAAAAAAGATATTCACACCTATACTGTAATTTGAAGCGTAAAAGAAAGTTTGCCCGTTTTGTTCGCATTCTTTTTTCACGGTATCTAAATGTTGCAGCCATCCTGTAGTGCCCGCTACAACCGCTTTCCCGCGCGCAAAACATTTTTGATAATTAGCCAAAGCCGTTTCCGGGCGGGTAAACTCAATTGCCACATCTGCCGAAAGAAACGCCGGCGAGTCAAAATCCTGCTGATTATCCACATCAATAATCGACACGATTTCGTGTCCCCGTTCACGAGCGATTTCTTCGATCGTATGTCCCATTTTCCCGTAGCCGATCAGCGCAATTTTCATCGAAAACTTTTATTTTTTTGATTTGCAAAGATAAACAATATAGCTAAGTTCTTTTCGATTGAGGGTATTAATTTAGTTTAAAATTGTGATTTGTGGAGTTGATGAAGAAATTGTTGTAATTCCGAGAGCATTACTCGTTAACGTTAAGAGTTTTATTCCTACAAAGTAGCCTGTATTTTTATTAAAACCCCAGAGTACACGGAGGGCGCGGAGTTTTTTCTCTGTGCCCTTTGTGCTCTCTGTGGTTAAAAAAAGTTGCATCTAATCAATCAAAACCTTATCTTTGCATCTATATTAATCAAAACAGCTATTCCTTCCAATCAAATTACAAAAATAGAGTTTCATTACCCGAATGCATCCGATACTTTATCTATGTATTACTTGCCAGCCAAAGGTATCTATGGCGGAACCAAGTGGGTAGCTTGCGTAGGAGAAGGCCCTTTTGTTTCGGCTTACATGAACGCTTGGCGTTATCGTATCGATGGAAATAACGGCCAACTCATCTTGGAGGGAATAAAACAAGTTACTCATAATGGCAATGGGACAACGATGATCATTACGGACTTCAATTCGGACTCGGTATCCGAAGTGCGATATTTAAATTTATCACATACGGGGGCGATCTCGGTTATGCTTCTGCCGATTACATTGATGACGTGAAGCGGATAGAAAATCATCCGGGGAACTGGAATAATGCGCCCGTTATTCCGGAAGATTTCTCAAAAGCCTCGCTGTTTCGCTTCAATACTTTTTTAGGATTGCAATTGCCTTTGGATTTGAAAAAAATCTACGTTGTGCCGGCCGGCCATATTTCTTTCGGTGGAGTATTTTCAGCCGATTATGCTACCTTGCATTACGGCCCTATGGCAACCTTGGATTTCGGATTTAAGATGAAATACGGCAGCATTTTATTCATTGGAGCGGGTTATCGTCGCAATATTCCGTTAAAAAGCGAAGAAGGCAAAGCGGAGGTTTCCGCGCCGGGATTCGAAGCATATCAACCTTACGGCAATCTCATGTTCCGCTTGAGTTATAAATATTAACATACGATTCCAATTTATTTTCCTACCTTTGTCCAATTTTCAATCGAATGGATCTACGATTTCTTAGTCTGGCAAGCGGTAGCAGCGGCAATTGTTATTATTTGGGAACTCCCACTTACGGGATTCTTTTAGATGCCGGCATTGGGATCCGGACGATCAAAAAAGCGCTCAAAGAACATGAGATCGGACTGGAGCAGATCATGGCGGTATTCATCACGCACGATCACAGCGATCATATCAAATGCGTGGGTTGCTTAGGCGAAAAATATGGGATTCCGGTGTATGCTACCGAGTTAGTTCATGAGGGAATCCGGAATAATCGCTTCGTGGATGTAAAGCTTCACACTTCTCGCCAGACGATAGAAAAAGGACAAGCCGTCTGTATCAAAGATTTCAGTATCACGGCTTTCGACGTTCCGCACGACGCGAGCGATTGTGTCGGCTATGTCATTCAATTTCAAAATCAGACTTTTGTTTTGGCGACCGATATCGGTTGTATCAATGAGTTGGTAGCGCCTTACATTTGCCAGGCCAATCATTTGATTATCGAAGCCAATTATGACCAGGAAATGTTGCTCAACGGACATTATTCCAAATTTTTGAAAAAACGAATCTCCAGCGGAACCGGCCATTTGTGCAACACCGAAACCGCTGAATTTCTCGCTGCCAACTTCAAGCAACACTTGAAAAACATCTGGCTATGTCATTTGAGTAAAGAAAATAACCATCCTCAATTAGCATATAAAACCATCGAAGCGGCCTTCGACCGTTCCGGCATCCGCATCGGCACGGATGTACAAGTAACTATTTTGAAGCGCAACTCGCCTTCGGATCTTTATATCCTGATTTAATCGGGATATAAACCGCCGCCCAAAAATTCCCGTAAAAGCGAGGTATTCGGCAATTCCTGAATATCAATATATTGAAAATAACGCAAGAAACGCAACAAGCGGTAAGCGTCGGTATATTCGGGCGTCATCGGTGGAATTTCTTTCAACATCGGCTCCACGCTTCGGCGCAAAGCGGCCAACTCGTAAGGCATCGCCGAATTAAACGTTGCATCGGCATTTTCCTGAAACGGGAAAATCCATTTGTCCTCGCCGCGGCGAACCGACGGCCAGCGGGAAATTGTTTCTTTAGCCGAATAATTACGGAAATAATAATCGCGTACAATGCGCCGGATCAAACGGTTGTCGGTCGTCGAAACCCAGTTGTGGTTGTCCAATGAAATAGACGTCAAAGCCGACACATAAATTTTGTACATTTCTTCGATCGGAATATTGGGCAATAGTGTCGGATTCATCGCATGGATGCCTTCCATCACGAGGATCGAATTTTTCTTCAACTGAACGGTATTTCCTCGATAAACCCGTGAGCCGGTCTTGAAATCGTAAGTCGGCAAAGCCACTTCTTCGCCGGCCAAAATCCGTTGCAAATCAATGTTGAATTGCTTTAAATCGATGGCATACAGCGATTCGTAATCGTAGGCGCCGTCTTCATCTAAAGGAGTTTCTTCGCGACTCACATAATAATCGTCCAACGAAATATTGATCGGATCTAATGTTTTGACCATCAATTGAATATCCAAACGTCTGCAAAACGTAGTTTTTCCCGACGAAGATGGGCCGGAAATCAGCACGACACGTAATCCGTTGACGTAGCGAGCCGCGATTTCATCGGCCATCTGAGCAATATTCCGTTCCTGCATCGCTTCCGAGATTTTCACAATCTTTGAAATTTCGCCTTTCTCCGCCCATTGATTCAATTCACCGACATTGCTCACGCCGATCGCTTTTTGATATTTCAATAAGTCCTGCAGCACCGTCCGCATTTTCTTTTGCATCACAAAAGGTTGAAGTTCATCGGGTTGTTCGGGATTGGGAACACGTAACAACAATCCGTCGTTGTATTTCTGCAATTTAAAAAGGTAAATACATTTCGTACTCGGCAACAACGCGCCGTAAAAACAATTGATATAACCGTCCAAAGCATTGTAGCGACTATACACTTCACCGACAGTCTTCAGCAGCACGGCTTTATCTTCCATGCCGTTTTTATTGAAAATCCGGATCACGTCTTCCGTCTGTTCCTCAAACGTTTGGAAAGGGTAATCGGCGCCAATAATTTCCTGCATCCGGGTTTCGATGGCGTGCACGTCTTCGGTTGTGATTTCACGCTTCAAATCCAGATCGCAATAATAGCCTTTCGAGAGCGAATGTTCGATCCAAAGCCGCTTGCCGGGATACAAATCTTTCACGGCTTTCGCTAAGACAAAACACAGAGAGCGTACATACGTCCGCATTCCGGAAGGATCGCTAATTCCAATAAACTCAACCGTTTTCGGATGATAACAAGTGTAGTACAGCGGTTCGGTTTTGTTGTTCACACGCGCGCAGGTCGGCGCATGCGGCAACTTTACTTCCATCGTTCGGTAAACCTCTAAAAGCGAAACCCCAATCGGGAAATCTTGGTAACTGTCGTTATTCTTACAATAGATTCTAACGGTTTCTTGCATACTTCAATCGTTAATAATGTGTTAAAAGACCGGATTCAGATGACAAAAATACTAAATTAATTCAATCGGCTAATCATTTTTGTCAAGAAAGTATTACTTTTGCTCAGTTTTTTCGACATCAAAGCGATTTTTTTCTATAATGACTTAAAAATATAAAAAATGATGAAAAAGTTAGTTTGCATTTCAACAATGTGTTTGGCGTTTTTCGCCATGGTAACGATGGTTTCCTGTACTCCGAAGGCTCCGAAAGCGAACCTGAAAACGGAAATCGACTCTCTTGCTTACGCAACAGGCGTGAATATGACTCAAGGCTTGTCGCAATACCTCGAACAATTAGGCATCGAAGATGCGCAAAAAGCCGATTTTTTGGCCGGTTTTTTGGAAGGCGCTAAAGTAAACAAAGACGACAAGAAAACGATTGCCCGCTTAACCGGTTTGCAAATCGGACAACAAGTCTTGAATCAAATGCTTCCGAATACGGAACGCCAAATTTTCGGATCGGATTCGACCCGCACTTTAGACAAAGCTAATTTCTTAGCCGGTTTCCTTACCGCAGTGAAAAACGATTCGTTGTTGCTGATCAAAAAAGAAGAAGCTCAAATGTATGCTTCTACTGTCGGCCAACGTATTCACATGGAGCAATTTGAAAAAGAAAACGCTGAAGCGAAAGCTTCCAACGCCAAATTCTTGGAAGAAAACAAATCGAAAGAAGGCGTGGTCACTTTACCCAGCGGCCTGCAATACAAAGTAATCTCTGAAGGCAAAGGCCCGAAACCAGCTGCAACCGACTTTGTGAAAGTAGATTACACAGGCACTTTGATCGACGGAACAGAATTTGACAGTTCTGCGAAAAACGGCGGCCCCCTCGAATTGGCTTTGAATCGTGTCATCGCCGGTTGGACGGAAGGTATCCAATTGATGCCTGTCGGTTCCAAATATATTTTCTATATTCCGTATAATTTGGCTTACGGCGAACAAGGGCGTCCGGGAAATATTCCTCCTTACGCCACTTTGATTTTCGATGTAACTTTACACGAAATCGTTAAGAAATAAGACTTTTCGTCATTGCAAATGGAGCGAAGCCGGTTTGCTTCGCTCCATTTGTAATGGTGGTTTAAAGAATTCGTTTTATATGGAAAAAATCGACAAATTAGATCGCAAGATACTGCAAATTATTTCACAAAACGCCCGTATTCCGTTCAAAGATGTAGCGGATGTTTGCGGGGTTTCGAGAGCTGCCATTCACCAGCGCGTTCAAAAAATGATCGAAATGAAGGTGATCGTCGGATCGGGTTATCACATGAATCCGAAGTCACTGGATTTCAATACTTGCACGTATATCGGCGTGAAATTGGAACGCGGTTCGATGTACAAAGACGTAGTGCCTGAACTCGAAAAAATTCCCGAAGTTGTGGAATGTCATTTTACGACCGGCCCTTACACCATGCTAATCAAACTCTACGCCAGAGATAATGAGCATTTTATGGAATTACTCAACGGACGGATTCAAGAAATTCCGGGCGTAATTTCGACCGAAACATTGATTTCTCTTCGCCAAAGTTTCAAACGGGAAATTCCTGTGCTTGCCACGGTTTAATACTATTTAATGTATTGATAATAACATGATTAAAAGAGCTTTTCTGTCCTTAGTTTGTCTGGGCCTCTTTTATTCTTGTACGAAAGAGAAACCCGACATCCATACTGCCTGCGAACTGACGGCAACGGGTACGTATGTGATTAAGTGGGAAACGTTTCCGTCGATGACGGGAAACGTGAAGATTTACGAATCGTCCAAAACCGATTCGTTCGACTTAAATTCGCCCATTGCCGAACAAAACATTAGCATTGGCTACAAAAATGTGTTGCCGATGCCGACCAACAAGCGATCGTATTTCCAATTGGTTTTCAATAAAGAATATTCGGTAATCACGGCCGACCGGATCATTCCGATGCAGAAAATTTTCAATTTCAGGGATTTGGGAGGCTATCAAAACCGGCATAAACAGCAAGTCCAATGGGGCAAACTCTACCGCTCCGGCTCGCTGGCGATGGCGAACAAGCACGACATCACCACTTTAAAACAGTTGGGCATTAAAACCGTGATCGACTTCCGTACAGAGAAAGATACTCATTTGCATCCTTCGCAATTCCAAGCCGAACAGATCTTTAACTTGCCGTTGCGCGGCAACAATTACAATGTTTTCTTCGATGAGATTTTATCCGGAAAAATGCAGCGCCACGATGTGATTATGTATTTGCAGGAAGTTTTTTATTTTCTGCTCGAAAACAATTCCGATTATTTCACCAAGATGTTTGATGTTTTGTTGAATGAACAGAATTATCCGGTGATGATGTATTGTTCGTTGGGGCAAGACCGTTCCGCAATCGCCGTCGCTTTAGCGCTTGCCGCTTTAGATATTGATCAGGAAACAATCATCAACGATTACTTGTTATCCAACGAATTGATCAATTATCATTCGTTGGTTGACAACGCCGATAATTTTACGCCGCAGGTGCAGGAAACGATTACCGCTTTGTTCCGGGCACACCGGGAAACGATTTCTTATTCGTTTAATCAGATTGAGCAGGAGTATGGCTCGATGCAGAATTATTTGGAGAAGGAATTGCAGATGACGGGGAAGAAAAGAGAGAAATTGAAGGAGTTGTTGCTGTATAAATAAGCGCCTTACTATCTATCTACCTTGCAATCACCTACAAAATAGATAATTCTTGAGATAATCATTTACAACAAGCCTTCCCAAATTTTCAAAAACTTGGAAAGGCTATAAGAAAAAAGTAGTTCAATACGTTATCTTCAATTAAAAAGGAGAATATTCCACCAAGAAACCGTCGTTCAACCTGTTTTTAGCCCGGATGCGTACAAATTTTTCCATCCCATTGTCTTTGAAACCAACGACATATCCGGCATTTTCTTCATAGAAACCAAAGCGAACCGGAGTGCGGCCGTTGCCGCTGTTAAACTGCCTTTTTTCCGTGATATCGGAAAGATTTTCGTGATGGCCGGCCTCAAAGAAAATATAGTCGCTGTTCCAATAATCATTGTTATCGAGAGCGTCGCGAAGGATGTGCCAATGATTGTCGTATTTTTCATAAACCAACAACCAAAGGTCGCCGTCTTTGTGTCCCAGGCAGATTTTCCGGGCATTGTCGGCAAACAAAACGAGTAAACGGTCTTTGTGCATGTCGTAGCGGTTTTCGAGAGCTGTTTCGTAGGGATGCCGGCAAAAATCCATTGGACTGGACTGCAACCAAAATTCCCCCGCATGCAAACCGACAAGATCGTCGTCCGGATTTTCATTATCTTGATTATCGTCAATCGGATTGTCTTCGTCTTTATCTTCATAGCCGCCGCGCTTAAACACCAACAACACTTTTTCAACGGAAAAAGAATACAGCAAATCCTGAGCGGAATTAGTGACTAATTCGTAAAATACTCCCGCCCTTTCGCTGTTTATCGTTAATTCATTTCCTTTGATCGTATAATCCACTCCGCTAAGAGAATAGATCCGATCTTGCACATAAAGAAAATTGCAGCCAAACGTAGCAACCATCGGTTTCAACCGGCTTTCAATCTGATAAAGCAATTGCTTTTCTCCGGCGGATCCTTCTTCCAAAGCATTGATTAATTGTCCATTGCCGTTGCGATAAACGTAATTGACTTGCTGTAAACGCCACGTGCCTTGCACTTCATCGGGAACCGTGATTTCCGCCTCATCGCAGCCGGAAAAAGTTGACAGCAGGCACAAGCCAGCCAACAAAGCGTATAAATAGTTTTTCATTTTTTTCATCATCGAATCGTTTTTATTTATTTTTTAATGCGTTCACCAGCTGATTGGCAAAATAAGCAGCCACTTCATTTTGCGTATTCAAAAATGTCCAGTTGATCCGGTCATACCAAATGTCACTGTTGCGTTGCTCACTCAAGCGATACTTGGTCGGCATTCCCGTCCGGAACAGCACTTCAAAATCGCAACCTTCGGTGCATCGTTGCTTATGAATCGTAAACATACCGCCGACCGAGCCGGTTTCGGCAATCACAATTTTGTAACCGAAGCGGGCATACGAAGTATTGAGCGCTTCGCTGCTCGTCGTGTATTGCGATCCCGTCGCTTTTACTTTGTAATTCGGTTGATAAAAAGGAATCGCCAGCGAAAGTTCGGTTACTTCGATGAAAAGGTCGATTTTGAGTTTTTTACCGATTTGCTCATAATCGAAAATATCACTGGTGTTTTGCAAAATATTTTGAACGGAGGCGCGGTCTTTGACATCAAATCCGGCCATCAACAACGTTTTTTCCAATTCGGCATAAATAAAATTGTTTTGCTCCTGTTGGGCAGACGTTACATTTTGTACACCTTGTGGCACGCGCAGCACGACCGAAAGCTTCGGATGAGTAGCCAGATAAGCTTTTAAATCGTTGGTAGCGACAATCATATCGTTTAATACCGGCGCTTTTACCGTGGCCAATTGGGGTTTGGGACCGCCGCACGAAACAATCGTCATACAAACGATGACGCCGATCATAATTCCTGTTGATTTTCTAATTAATGTATTCATCATTTTATTCATTTTTTAATTAATACTTGAATTTATAACAGATTCCCAAATCAATACCGAAAACGAATGCGCCGAAAAAACCGTAATCGATACTGGAATCGGCTGGAGCAATCATTTCCATAAATTTATCGGAGCCAAATGCAGCGCCGAAATTTCCGCCGACAGTAAGCGCTAACGGCAAATCACCGAGCGGAATATGTCCGTCGATCAACATCGTGAAACCATGCACGGGCTTTTGTTGGTTGTCATACAGCGACAAGTAGCGACCGAATTGAACATAATGCAATCCGATGCAAAGATCGTTACCTGCCCAAAAATCAAAGCCGGCATTTAACGACAAACCTTTCAACGATTTATTGGTAAACGGCAAGCCGCTTTCCTTGAAAAAATCTTCCACTTCGTCGTCGCCTCTAATAAAGACAGGGATAGACAATGGGAAAGAGCGCGTTCCGATGGCTGCGCTCAATCCGAAACCTTTAGTCAACTTGGCTTGGACTTTGACCCCCAAATTTCCATACGATACGCCCGCGCCCACTCCGGCCGCAAAGAAGCGATCGCCTTTTTTCGTCGTTTCTATCCGTTCGCCGCCCTCGGTGACGTAGCCGGGCGTTAATTCATCTTGTGCATGTGCCAGTACGCAAGAAAACATCCAAAATAGGATGCCGAAAACAATTTTTCTCATCTGTTTATTTTATTTAAGTTCAGGTACAAAAGTCCGAGTATAATGACAAAAAAACAAGGGTAAAAATTACGGAGCGCTGCCCATAAATTTTACTCTTTTCGTGGTGTGACGAATAAAAAATCTTAATCCAAGTTGATGATACCTGCTTTCAAGGCGACGACTACGATTTGCACAACGGTTTTGACTTGCAGTTTTTCCTTGATGCGTTCTTTGTGCGATTCAACGGTATTGTTGCCGATGTTGAGAATCACAGCGATTTCTTTGCTCGAATAACCTTGTGCCAGCAGTTCGATGATTTTGATTTCGCGGGGCGTGAGGTGATGTGTGTTGGCCGATGTTGTTTCTGCATTGAAAACATCCAATAAGGTGGCGAGCGGCAAAGTTTCACCGAGGTAGCGACCTTTGCCTTCGCGGGCGGAGAGAATAGCATGAATCAATTCATCGGGTTTGGTATCTTTCGGCAAATAGGCGCAGGCGCCGGTTTGCAAAGCTTTCGATAAATAAGAAACGCTTTTGTAATGAGAAAGAAACAGAATTTTGACGGAAGGGTAATTTTTTCGGATGAACCGGGCGAGTTCGATACCGTCGGTTTCGCTTTCGAGGCTGATGTCAAGCAAAACTATATCGGGAATTTGCTGTTTAATACAATCCAAAGCGGCGGCCGGATTGACGGCTTCTCCGCTTATGTGAAAATTCTCGTTTTTCCGGAGAATAATTTTCAAGCCCTCGCGGTGAATCAGCGAATCATCGACCAGAAGAATATCAATCCAATTGTGCGTTTCCATCGAGAAATTTGTTTAAGGTGACTATAAAACAACAACCTTTGCCGGGTTCACTTTCGACGCGGATCGTTCCACCCTGCAAATGTAGAAATTCCTTGGTAATTATCAAACCTAAACCCGAACCTTGTTCGCCGGCAGTACCTTGAGTTTGAACTTTTGTATCCAAACGGAAGAGGCGTTTTTGATTTTCTTCGGAGATGCCGGGTCCTTGATCGGTGATGGAAAAATCAACCGCAGAGGACGAGGAGAGCACGGAGAGATCGTTGGATTGCAGAGTGATGTTGCCGCCGGGGAAGGAGAAATGGATGGCGTTGGTGATCAGATTGCGTAAGACAGTGGATAATAAATTGGTATCGGCTGCGACGAATTGATTTTCGGGAATGAGATTGACGAAAGTGATGTTTTTGATTTGTGCGGTATGTTTTAAAAAATCTAAGGTTTGCGTGGTGATTTCTTTGAGATTGGTTTTTTGTAAATTGGCTTTCAACAGTCCCATTTGAGAAACAACCCAGAGCAGGAGATCTTCAAGCATAGAGCTTGTTTGGCCGGTTGTTTCGTGGATGATGCGGATGAGATTGTATTTTTCTTCGTCGCTCAATTGGTCGTATTGTTCGTACAAGGCGTTAGTGGTTAGATGCAAGGATTTTAACGGATTGCGCAAATCGTGGGAGATGATGCCGAAAAAGCGGTTTTTAGAATCGTTCATGGCGCGCAGTTCGCCGGTTCGTTTTTCGACGATGGCTTCCAAACGAAGATTGGTTTGCTTCAATTGTTTTTCCCGCAAGCGGATAATGGCGATGATGATGCCGATGACCAGTAACATGCCGGTGATTAGAAACCAGATTTGGCGATACCAAGGCGTAGCGATATGAATTTTCAAGGTTTGAATATTGTCGCTCCATTCGCCGAAACAATCGGAAGATTCTGCGATGAAAACGTAATTTCCCGACGGAAGATTGGTGTAACTGGCAGTTAACGCAGGCGCGCTCGTGTAAGTCCATGTATCGTCAAATCCTTGCAGCCGATAACGGTAACGAATCAGATCGATAAATTCGTAATCGGTGGAAGAAAAATGAACGGAGAAAGAATTTTCATGATATTTTAAGTTAATTTTTTCACGTTCATTTAAATCAAAATAACGGACAGAATCTTTCAGAGCGAAATGCGAAAAAACGACCGGTTGCGGTTCAAAACCGTTCATGATTTTTTGCGGATCGAAAATATTCAGACCATAATTTCCACCGAAAGCCAGCCGGCCGTCGGACAAGCGACGCCCGGCTTTCCCGAAATCCTTGTCCTGCAATCCGGGAAAATCCGCGATGTGACGGACGATTTTTCCCGAATCGTTCACGACCCACAAACCGTCGTCGGAAGCAAGCCACAAATTGCCGGCGCGGTCTTCCTGTATGCTTCTGATTTTGTATTCAGGTAGAATCGTTTCAAAATCAGAAGTTTGCGGACAATATTTATTTAAACCTTTGTTGGTCCCGATCCAAATAACGCCTTTGGAGCCTTCAAAAATGCAATAGATAAAATTATCGGAAAGGCCGGTTTCGTCCCAATTGTGATGGATAAAGTGGGTGAAGCGATCGGTTTTCGGATTCAGCACGCTGATGCCGTTTTCCGTTGTTCCGATCCAGATATTTTCCGATTGATCCTGTATCAAGCAAGAAGTAAGACGAGAAGTTAAAGTATGTTCGTCAGGAACACTTTTATCGATGAAATGACCGGTTTTTCGTTCCCAGATGCACAATCCGGCAGCAGTAGAAACCCAGAGATCAGCATTGCCGTCTTCGCAAACCGAAAAAACTTGATTGTCTAAAAGGCTGAAGCGATCTTTCGGATCGTGACGGTAAACCTTTAGATTTGCACTGAGAAACGGATTAACAGTGGTCTGTCCGGTTTTCGGATCCAGCATTTTCAATCCGTCATCGGTTGGAATCCAAATTTTGCCGGATTGATCGGTAAATTTCCCCTTTTTCTCCCAAGGAATTTTCGGAGCGAAATTTTCCGGGAAATGTTCGAATTGATCAGTATTCAAATGGTGTTTGATCACGGCTGATCCGGTTTGAATCCAAACCACGCTGTCTTGCAAGCAAATATCGACGCACTTGAAATCGACCGGAATATTCGCCCATTTCGCCTTGCAATATTGAAAATATCCGTCAAAAATCGCTTTATTCGGATAATCGCGCGGCAAGCGGCCACCGTAGCGAACAAACGTTTGTGTGCAAGAATCGTAATAGCCGTAATAAAAGCCACCGCCGAGAAACATCCGTTGCCGGTGAGGATCGTAAGCCAAGCGAAACACAGTATTCTTGCACGGATAATTACCGGGAATGTAATGTTTAGGCAAAAATTCACTCTTTTCGCGGTCGAACAAATTCAATCCGAAGGCTTCCCAAGTAGCGCACCAAAAACGATTTTGATTATCTTCCAAAAATCCGGCGTACCAATTCGCTCCGAAAGGATTGCCTTCAAACAATCGAGGATATGAATTGTCGGCGGCTTTGCTCCACAAAGCCCATCGCTTGAAAATTTTCGCCTTTTTATCGTAAATATTGAATCCGACATGCGACCAAAGACCAACGTAAATTTTCCCCTTCTGATCCTGATAAAGTACAGAAACTTTATTCTCGTTGATCGAAGGAAAATGCAGGGGCGTTTGGCGAAAATGATCGTAATGATCGAAAATCGCCGATTCTTCTGCCGGTTTTTCCGTCGTAATGAATTGATGACGGAAATATTGTGCGAGCGTTTTCTTTTCACGTTCAAAAGTCGCCCGGTCCAAATCATGCTGTAACAAACGATACCTAAGATTGCCGAAATATTCCGTTTTCATCGAAAAAGTATCCACTCCGTGCTCGGCGGTTCCGACCCAGATCAAGTCATCTTTGTCTTGCATCACGGCTGTGATTTCATCAGAACTTAAACCGTTTTCCTGCCCGTTGAAATGCCGGTAATGCCGGAACACATTTCCTTTTTCCGAATAAAGACTGAGGCCTTTGTCGGTTCCGATCCAGATGCGATTGCTGCGATCTTTGTAAAGGCAATAAATATGATTGGAAATCAACGAGTTCGGATTGAAAACATTTTGTTGCAAGCGAGTGATTTCTTTGTTTTGCAAATTCAAGTGCATGATGCCGAAGGCGCCTCCCAGCCAAATTTCTCCCTTTTCATCGCAAATTGCCGAGGTCGCCGAAAAGGGAAGCCGGGTAACGATTTCCGCTTTTTGTTGCCCCATATCGTATTTCAGCAACAAACCGGGATAATTGCTCCACAGCAAGTCGCCTTGAAGAGTTTCGATATAGCAAGCCGCTTCATAAAAATCGACAAGGTTTTTATCGATTAATTCGGCGATTTTGTCCATATTTTTATTCGGAACGAGGGTCGGAATTTCGTTTCTTCCGCCAATCCACAGATTGTGCTTGGAATCTTCAAAAATCTGGCAATAATAATAATCGCCTTCGTTGATGCGAGCGGAATGTTTTCCATGTATCCATCGCGAATTTTTGACATCGAAGCGACTCAGGAATCCGCCTTGCGTTTCGCACCACAAGTAACCTTGGCGATCGGAGTAGAGCGCTTTTATATAGTTGTTTTTCAAGCTATTGGTATCTTTGGCTTGGGCAAAATAACGCGTAAAATCGTTGGTTTGGCGATTGTAGCGATTCAATCCGTTTTGTGTGCCAATCCATAAATTGCCATAACAATCTTCGCTTAAAGCGGTTATGAAATTATCAGACACACTACCGTCTGTTTCCGATTGCCGGCGGTAAACGGTAAAAACGGAGCCGTCGTAGCGTGTGAGGCCGTTGTCGGTTGCGAACCACATCACGTTGTAGCAATCTTGCAAGATATTCAACACCAGATTGGAACTTAGTCCGTTTTTGGTGGAAATATTTCGAAATGCGGTGTATGGATCGTTTTTTTGCAGGAAAGAATTTTGGGCAAAAAGCAAAGCAGGAAGAAACAGTTGAATGAGAATAATCAGCCAACTTGCTATTCTCCTGCTTTTGTTCTTTACTTTTACCATTCCAAATTGGGCAACAAATTTAAAAAATTGCGGTATAAAGATACAAAACTTCATAAGTTCTCACAAAAAATCCGGTACTTTTTCAAAAATTTCACGTATTTTTGAGGACAATAATAAAAACCTGAAAAAAATGAAAGTAATTGCAATCAACGGAAGTCCCCACAAGGACGGCAACACGGCTCATGCGTTGAAACAAGTCGGAGCGGAGCTACAGAAAGAAGGCATTGAGTTTGAAATAATTGAAGTCGGCGGAAAATCTATTCGCGGTTGCATCGCCTGCGGAAAATGTGCCGAAAAACGAAACGAAAAATGTAATTTCACGGACGATATTGTAAACGAAACCCTCGTTAAAATGAAAGAAGCCGACGGCATCCTTCTTGGCTCGCCGGTTTATTATTCGGGCATTGCCGGCACGATGAAATGTTTTCTCGACCGCACGTTTTATGTTGCCGGAGCCAATGGTGGGATGTTTCGTCACAAGATAGGCGCATCGGTGGTCGCAGTCCGGCGCACGGGCGGCAGTATGACTTTCAA
>JAISKG010000208.1 GCA_031261015.1 Dysgonamonadaceae bacterium
GCTTCCTGTATTCGGGCTTGTTTCAAGAATGTTCCTATATTTTGTCCGACTTGGATATCCGGCAATGCAGCGCTGAAACGCAAATTGATTATTATTCGTGTAAATCCCGTTTGTACTACGATTTAGCGGATTACAACAACCGTCCCGAATTTCGGAAGCATTACCACGAAATCGGTAATCAGATTTTGGATTCGGCTATTCAGCTTTTGCCCAAAGATTCGTGGCGTTATTGGGCAACTGTCGGCTTAATCCGCATGAAATCGGACAATTACCGCGAAGCGCTTGAAGCTTTCCAAACCATGATCAACGCTCGCGATTATTCCGAGCACGATCTGGCGATTGCGACTTCAAGTATTGCTTACATTTACCGCTTGCAAGGCCGTGAACAAGAGGCAAAAGCGTATTTGATCCAAGCAGCCGTCGCCGACATTAAATTTTCGACGAAAGAAGCCGTCGCCTTGCGTAATTTAGCGCAACTGCTCTACGAAGAAGGAGATATGGAACGTGCCGCGCAATACATTCATCACGCGCTGGCCGATGCTTTGTTTTACAACGCGCGCCACCGGCAATTGGAAATCGGTCATATTTTACCAATCATTGAAGAAGAGCGAACCAATCTCGTCGAAAAACAAAAAGACCGGATTTCGGATTACTTAATTGCCTGCTCGGCGCTGCTCCTTTTGCTGGTCGCCGCACTTGTCGTTATCTGGTTACAACTAAAGCGATTAAAGCAAGCCAAGAAAACCATTCAACAATCCAACGAAGATCTTACTTTGCTGAATAGCCGGATCACTGAAGCCAACAAAATCAAAGACGAATATATCGGCGATTTTTTCAATCAAAACTCGGAATTTATCGAAAAATGGGAGGCTTACCAAAAATGGATCGACCGTAAAGTGATGGCCAAGCAATACGACGACCTGAAAAAAGCGCCTCAAAACCTGAATATACAACGTGAGCGTGAAGAATTGTACGCCCGCTTCGACCGGATTTTCCTCAATATGTTTCCTAATTTTACTCTGATTTTCAATGAGTTGCTGAAATCAGGCGAGCAAATTCAACTGAAACGCGGCGAATTGCTCAACACGTATTTGCGCATTTACGCCCTTATGCGCTTAGGCATTCGCGACAACGAAAAAATCGCTCAATTCCTTAATTATTCGGTCAATACAATTTACACTTACAAAACCCAAATCAAAAACAAATTGGCCGTTCCCTACGAGGAATTTAAGCAAAAAATTATGGAGATTAAGTCCAATTAATTATTTCACAGCTACTTTCATTGTTTCTTGCGTATCGCCGGAGCGGACAACGTAAATGCCTGCTTTCAAATGATCTACTGTTGTTTCGCCTTGCAAATCAGAGGCTTCATGCCATTTGATTCCCAATAAATCGTAAACGAAAATTTTCGAAGAGCCGGAAATCTGCAGAGATCCCGGCAGGGAAACGACTTTCAATGATTGAGGATTGATGGAAGAAATTGCCGTCGTACAATCTTCCGTAAAAGTAAAACTCGAAGGCGGCGTATTGAAATTCGTAGCTGCGCCGATATTTTCGTATTGAATATTACAGTAGCTTGCACTGCCTTTGGAATTATTGAAAAACAATCCGTAACGGCCGGTTTTATTAATGCGTATATCTCTCAATTTCAAATTTTTAATTGATTTTGAAGTACTGCCAATGAAAACCGCATCGTTTTTCGAATCGTAAAGATCGACGTTATAAATTTTAATGTTTTGCAAATCGTATTGCGAACTGCTGTTAATATGCAATGCACCTTGCTGATTACCCCACAAATCGCCGCCAACGCCAATCGTGCCGCTCGCCACGCCGCCGCGATAGGCCGAAATATTGTAAAATTCGCTGAAGCCATCGTCGCTAAACGGGCGGCCGGGGAAATCGCAAGTCACGCGGAATCCGGCTTCCATCGGATCGATAATCAAGATGTTGTGCGCTTTGTTTTGTTTTCCGCCGAAAAAACCCAAACTCGAAGCGCGCCAATTGTTTTCGGCCGTGCAAAAGCGGAAAACGTTGTTCTCGCAAAAGCGATCGGCGCGCGACCAGGTGGCTATGTCATCATCGCCGTTGTTGCGGAAACTGCAATGCTCGACGACCGAATTTTTACTGCCGTACGAAAGATTGATGCCGTCGGCGTAATTATCGCGGAAACGGCAATGGGCAACCAGCAGATTGGACGTCCCGTCGATCCAAGCTCCACATTCAAAATGAGTAGCCCATACATTGCGAATAACGGAATTGCTGCCAAAGCTACCCATCAATCCTTTTCCCACCTGATACGCATCGTTATTTTCGTAATACCTTTTATTGTTGACCGTATTCAAAAATAAGCCGTCGATCACAATATTGCTGCTGCTCGATTCAATTCCCCGGCGGCTGTAAGTCGCTCTTTCGTCGGACGAAGTGGTAAAATAAATTTCGGTGTACCACATTCCGGCGCCGATCAATTTCGTATTATTGCCGTTGATTGTGATTCGGAACTCGCTTTCGTATTTACCGGCGGGAATATAAATCGTTTTTCCGCCATTCGTGGCAATAAAGTTGTAGAGCGATCCTTTGTCCGGCGTATATTCCACTTTGTTGGCATCGGAAATCGACGCAAAAGTGACCATCGGCGGAACTTCTTCCAATTCAACGAAATCAATCGTGTAAGGAGCATCGTTATCATCCGTTTTCACCAATTTGAAAGTTGCACCGGCCAGAATTTTATTGGCCAAGCGCACGTGCATTTCGTCGAAGCGCATACGCGGAAATTTGTTGGTCGCCGGCGTATTGTCGGGATAAGGATTACTCATCGTTTTCAGGAAATATTGCCAGGCCCAAAACGAATCGAGCGTAATGTTTTGCACGAAAGCATTGTTGACATACAAAGCTAAAGTTCCTTTGGTTCCAGCTCCTTCGGCATTGTCGGGCAACGAGAAACGGATCGTCAAACCGTCGGCTGCCTCAGCGTTTGTCCATTGAATGTAAGCGTTTTTCGCAATCAACTGCACCGCAGATTGATTGGAAGCTTCGCTTTGCAACTCGCGCTGGTCGTAAGTCGGTTGCAAAAACGTGCCGTTGGTTTCGCACTTGCCATCTTCCGCTTCGTAGCGCAAATAGGGTTGATCGAAATAACCGCGCGGCATCTCGTCTGCGGGAGAGGAAAAATTTTGTGCGGAAGGCGTACAAACAGTGAGTACAAAAAGAGATAAAGATAGAATGCTTGTTTTCATGATTGCTATATTTTGTTTTTATTTTCTAACATACCCGCGACATACTCGCTAATTTTATCACAGCTCCCCCGCTAGCTCCCCCGCTAGCTCCCCCGCTAATTCATCCATTTTTTGTGTAATGGATCAGAATTTAGACAGAGATAAAAGATAATCCAAACCTTCTTTCGTTGTATAGTATTGCTGGTTGGGACTGCTTGGTTTGTCCGGCAACGTCAAATTAATTAAATCATTGTCTATTAACGGCTTAATATAAAGTTGAATATTTCTGTTAGAAGAAAAAGAAATGCCCAGCTTATCCATAATTTCCTTTCTGCTTTTAGGCTGCCTGCAAAACTCCAAAATCTCAACCGCCCGCGGCGACTTCACTTCCGGCAAGTTTTTCACACTCGTTTCCTTAATTTCCTCTATTTCTTCTTTCAAAAACTCCGGATGCACAGGCAAAACCGCCAGAAAATGCGTATGAAGATCATCCGTTTCAAAAACAGGAGCGGGCGAGCCGTTTTGTTCCATTTTGCGGTAGATAATAGGAAATCCGGTTCCGCGACCTTCTGTCAAATCCAGCTCCTTCAGAAAATCGCCGATGCGCCGGTTCCGGTATTCGCGCGAAAGTATTTTCTTATTTTTCAGCATTTCCTGATCTACCGGCGGTAAAGGTCCCGGAAAAGAAAGCGCCACCATTTTATCGGGATAAACGCTGATTTCGATCGGATTCACGCTCTCATACGAACGGTGATAAAAAGCATTGGCAACCACCTCTTCCACTGCCTCGTAAGGAAAATTCCAAATCCGCAACGCTTCGGCCTGTCCGGGAATTTTGATCACTTTTTCAGTCAATACTACGCTACGCAGGTATTCCAACAAATTTCGTATTTGTTTGAAAAGCGAACCCCGGAAGGTTTTTTCGGAAAACTGAATCCCGTCATAATCTTTGTACAGCACCACTTCCGATATAGCCCCACGAAAAAATTTATGCGGTTCCGGATTAAAGAAAAGCAGCGCAGCATTCACCGGACGAAGATATTCTTTCGGCCCTTTCAACAGTTGCATCTGCAAAGCCAATTCCTCTTTTCTGATATTGGAAGCTTCTTTATACAATTCACTATCCACATTATACAAAAATTCAACCATCAAATCCTTATCCAAATCGTGGATGCTCGCTTGATGATTAACCCGGTCGTCGAAAGGCGGAGCAATGGAAATCGTATTCAAAAAACGCTC
>JAISKG010000222.1 GCA_031261015.1 Dysgonamonadaceae bacterium
TGACGAGCGGCTTTAGCAGCTCTTTTCTTTACAACAAACGAACCGAAGCCTCTCAAATAAACGTTTTCGCCGCTATTCATAGCTTTCATTACTTCGTTCATAAACCCTTCTACCGATGCAAGTACACTTGCTCTGTCAATTCCCGTACTTTTGGAAATAGCACTAACAATATCTGCCTTTGTCATGATTATAAATAATTTAATTATATTATCTTTTCGGATTGCAAATATACGGCATGTTTTTCTGACAAAAAAATTTTACGGGCTATTTTTTTTAAAAACTTGCATTATGGTAGGTAATTATGTGTATTTTTGTGGTAAAATCATGGGAGATACGGATTTTATCGGCAAAAAATTGATCGAATGGTATATGATTAACCGGCGCGAATTGCCTTGGCGATCTACGCAAGATCCTTACCGGATCTGGATTTCGGAAGTTATTTTGCAACAAACACGGGTGGTGCAAGGCTTGAATTATTACTTGCGCTTCATGGAACGCTTCCCGAATGTTCAAAGTTTGGCGGATGCCGACGAACAGGAAGTGTTGAAATATTGGCAAGGCTTGGGCTATTATTCGCGCGCTCGCAACCTGCACCTGACGGCGCAAATCGTTCGTGATCAATACCATGGAGTTTTCCCTAAAAATTACGAGCAAATCAAATCCTTGAAAGGCATCGGCGATTACACGGCGGCGGCCATCGTTTCATTTGCTTGGAATTTGCCTTATCCTGTGGTGGACGGAAATGTTTTCCGTTTTCTTTCGCGTTTCTTCTTGATTGATATTCCAATTGATACGCAGAAAGGAAAAAATTATTTCATGGAGTTGGCCGGCCAATTGATGGATCGATCGCAGCCTGGATTGTTTAATCAGGCGATTATGGAATTTGGGGCTTTGCAATGTATTCCCGCTTCGCCCGATTGTTTGCATTGTCCGTTTTCCGATAATTGTTTAGCGTTTGCACGCCAAGCTGTCGCCGATTATCCGGTGAAACAGCACAAAACGCAAACAAAAGGCTTGTACCTTTATTATTTCCATATCCGGCAAGGAAGTACGACTTATTTAACGAAACGCGCCGGCAAAGGAATCTGGCAAAACCTGTTTGAATTTCCGATGGTGGAATCGGAACAGCCGCTCGACCTTGAATCGTTATTACAAAACGATTTATTCGCGGGATGGCTGCCGGCCGTCGCCGTCGCTTCGTTCCGTATCCGCATTCAAAACAGGAAACATGTTCTTTCGCACCGAATTTTGTACGCCACGTTCATCGAAGTATATATAAATAAGGAGTTAGCGCCCAACGAACGATTTTTTCCGGTCGAAACTTCGACACTCGAAGATTATCCTGTGCACCGGTTGATGCAGTATTATCTGGAAAATTCTGATTAGAACGCAGATGACGCAGATAGCGCGGATTTTCGCAGATTATTTATTAATATTATTTTGTAATTTCATAATATAAAAATCTGCGAAAATCCGCGCTATCTGCGTCATCCGCGTTCTTCAACGTTCTTCCAAATGATTATTCACTAAAATGCTTAGCAAAAAATCCGAGCGTACATTTGTACATATCCATGGAATTTTCTTCACGGGCAAAACCGTGTCCTTCGTTGTATTTAACCATATAGGGCACGTCGAAGCCGCGATTGCGAAGCGTTTCTACGATTTGATCGGCTTCATTGATGTTGACGCGCGGATCGTTGGCTCCTTGCACGACAAACAGCGGACGTTGAATCTTATCTATCTGATATACAGGAGAAACTTGACGGGCAATGTCTTCTTCTTCCTTCACATCGGTATCGTACCAGATTTCTTTCAACATTTTGAGGTAAGGTTTCCAATATTCCGGTATCGAGTTCATAAAGGTAAAAATGTTGGACACACCCACGTAATCTACGCCGCAGGCATATAATTCCGGCGTTTTAATCATGCCCATAAGCGTTGCATAACCGCCGTGCGATCCGCCGTAGATCGAAATTTTATCCTTGTCAATCCAACCTTGCGAAAGCACATAACGTACTCCGTCTTCTACATCGTCCATACATTTTCTTCCTACTTGCTTAAAGCCGCCTTTCAAAAATTCGGTTCCATAACCACCTGAAATACGGAAGTTTACTTGTAAAGTAGCATAACCTCTGCTGGCAAACAACTGCGCTTCGGGATTGAAACCCCACGAGTCGCGAACACCTTGCGGGCCTCCATGCGGATTCACGACGAGCGGAACTTTTTTGCCTTCCAAAGCGGCTTTCGGCAAAGTGATATATCCGTGAATCGTCAAACCGTCGCGGCTGGTAAACGTGATCGGGCGCATTTCGGCCATATCCGCCTCTTTCAACTGTGGCATCAGGTCGTACAGAAGCGTAAATTTCTTTGTTTTAGCATCGTATTGATAATAAGTGCCGTACAATTTATCAGACTGAACGATCACCAAAAAAGTATTTTCATTATCGTCGAAATCTACGACATATACTTCCTTATCGCCGAATTGCGCTTTCATTTTTTGGCTAAAATCTTTATAAAAAGCGCTTTGCGGAATGATTACATATTTTTCGCCGTTGTAGGAAAAATAGTCGATTTCATAATTGCGTTTCCGCGAGCGCGACATTCCCGAAACATCGTAATCGGAATTGGAGAAAATTTCCTTGACAATTTGATTATTTTTGAAATCATAAAGAGCGATCCGCGTTTTGTCGGAACCCACATTGGTCGCCACGTAAGCATAATCGGAGTTTTTACCCGAATAATCGAAACCGATAATACTGAAGCCTTCGTACCAAGAGCCGTGATAGATCAGTTTAAATTCATTGGTTTTCAAATCTTTATACCAAAGTTCCGACTCGATCCCATTGACCATTTTCGAGTAAGCGCGAAGGTTGCCGTCCTTGTCGAAATCGTAACCTACGATCGGATTGGCAAGGTCTTTATTTTCATAAAGTTGAGTCAGTTCGCCGGTGACGATATTCAATTTATAAGGATCGAAAACCTGCGGGTTATTTTTATTCAATTGAATAATGATGTAATCTTTTTGTTCTTTAAGCATATTGAGAATGCCGGCTTTCACTCCGTCAAAAGGCGTTAAGTCAATATTATTCGACCCGTCGAGATTAACTGCGTAAATATGATAATTTTCATTTCCTCCTTTATCCATAACATAGATCAGGCGATTTTCGTTCACCCAGCCGTAGCCGCGAATCAATTCGTCTTTTTCTTCAATGATGCGCGTCACTTTTTGAGTTTTAATATCCTTTACATAGACGTGGTTTTTGGTCGTTCCATCCTCTTTTTCCATATACGACATGTATTTACCGTCGGGCGAAATTTGGAACGAGCTTGCTTTGGGGCGGGCAAAATAATCTTCTACCAAATACTTGGAATTGCTTTTGTCAAAAGCCATGAGGGCAGCCAGTTCCGCTTCGGAAGAAGGCAGCGCGGTGTTGCCGGGCAATTTGCTTTCAAACCGAACCAAGTTCAACGGCAGCGACATGCCGGCTTGCTCAAAAGCTCCGGTGATGTTATCGCCGTCGAGCGTTCCCTTATAACCCAAACCCATTTGCGAAGAAGAAACAGTGAGCTGATTATCCACAAATTGGGTAGTTTCGAGCGGTATTCCTGCCGCTCCCTGCATCGGAATATCCAAGGCCGTGGCGTAAGTTCCGCCCTCTTCCGTAATGTGGAAAATAATTTCCAGTTCCATACCCGGTATGCTTAACATACCTTTCCAATCTCCTGTGACTTGCGCTTGTGTTGTCACGATACTCAGTAATAGACTGAGTGTTAGTACTAATTTTGTTCTCATTGTTTGTAAAATTAATTTATAATTTACTATTCATTTCCTTTGTATTCGAGAATATCTCCCGGCTGGCAATCCAATTCCTTGCACAATGCTTCCAAAGTAGTAAACCGGATCGCTTTCGCCTTTCCCGTTTTCAACACGGAGAGATTGGCCGGCGTAATATCCACTTTTCCTGAAAGATCGTTCAACGAAATTTTCCGTTTCGCCATCATCACATCTAAGTTTACTATAATTGCCATAATCTTAAATTGTTAAATCGTTTTCTTCTTTTATACGGTGTGAAATATTCAGAAGTTCGGCAAACAGCAGAACCAGCAAACCGGTTATCAGATAAGAATATCCGCTCATTGAGAACGTAATTTTATAATCTTCCAGACTTATGGATGATCGAACAATCAGGAATGAAAGCAATCGATGCATAAAGCCATAAACAAAAAGGAACAGACATGCGTATCCTATCCGGCG
>JAISKG010000263.1 GCA_031261015.1 Dysgonamonadaceae bacterium
TCTCTTTTTTGTTCGTGACACTTCGTTTATGTTGAAAAAATTATTTTTCCGAGTTCATCATGCTGGGTTTGCCTTCCAATTGCGCGCTGGCGTCGATGGTGAAAGCGCCGTTGGTCACGATTTCTTCTCCGACGCTAATGCCGGAAAGGACAACGTATTCCGCGCCCAAATCCGCGCCAAGTTCAATTTCGCGAAGTTTGAACGTCGGCGTATCCGTGTTGGGCTGTTTCACGTAAACGATCGAGCGCTTGCCTGTCCACAGTACCGCTGTTTTCGGGATAACTATTTCATTCCCTTGATGTTGCAAGGACGATTTGATAATGGCGTTAGCGTACATTTCAGGTTTCAATTCCAACTTCGGATTGGCGGCTTCTACACGGATTTTGGCGGTTCGCGTATTTTTATCCAAAATCGGGTCAATGAAGGAAATTTTACCGGAAAACGTTTTTCCGGGTAGCGATTGCAAAGTGTAATCTACTTTGTTTCCTACTTTTAAGTAAGGCAAATCGATTTCGTAAGCATCAAACACCGCCCACACGGACGATAAATCCGCTACGTCGAACAGCGGGCTGCCTGCGCCGACGTAATCTCCTTGTTCTACTCGCTTTGCGGTGATAATTCCGCTCACATTTGCCGAAATATGAATGATAGGAGAAGGAGCGTTACTACGTTCTATTTCAGCAATTTGATTGTCACTAAGTTTCCATTGGCGAAGTTTTTCGCGGGCGGCATTTAACAAAGCAGGTTGTCCTAATTTTTTGGCTTCGAGCAATTCCTGTTGCGCGTTGAGCAAATCGGGAGAATAAATGGTTGCAATGGCTTGTCCGGAACGAATACTTTCGCCTATAGTGTTGACTATGAGTCGTTCGATACGGCCGCTTACGTGCGATACCTGCGAGTGTAATAAACGTTCATTCGGTTGAATTGTTCCGTAGAGGCGCGTTTCCCGTAGAGGCGAAAAAATTTTCTCCCCTACAATGGTCGTTTGGATATTTGCCAAGGCGACGGCTTCTTCGGAGATCATGACGGCGTCGGGATCTATTATCGCTGTCGCCGTTCCTGCCGTTTTGACTGGGATTAAATCCATGGCGCAAATGGGACATTTCCCCGGATGATCTTGACGGATTTGCGGGTGCATGGAGCATGTCCAAATCGTTATTTCCGATTCGGAATGAACGTGTTCCGTTGTTTGGTCGTTTTTTGAATGATTACCGAAAAACAGCCAGCCGATGAAGATTCCAGCGGCTAAAATTAATCCGTAAAGGACGTATTTGAAATTTTTATTTACATTCATAATATTAAAATTTTATTCTTCATTAGACGAAATTAGTTTTTGAATATTGGCAATCTTTGTATTATAATCAGCAATAGCTTCCGCTGCTTTCAATTTGTAATCAAGTAGTTGTCGTTGCACCTGAATCACGTTTGTCAAATCGCTTTTGCCTGTCGCAAATTCCTGAATGACCAAATTATAAGTAGTTTGCGCCAATACCGACTGTTTACGGTAGAGGGCGATTTTTCGCGCTGCATTCTCCAAATCGCTTTTGAGGCGGTGGAGTTCCGCCGTGAGTTGATTCAGCGTATCGGCATACTTTTCGCGGCTTGCCTGTTGCCGGTATTGGCTTTCGCGTTGTTGTGCCTTGTACTTGCCGCGATAAATCGGAATACTGATCGATATCATCGGCATAATCATATCCTTACCGTTCATGGAAGACATCGTATTTTCCGACATATTGCCCATACCGTCATCCTCCATCTTCCATTCTCCATTTTCCCTTTTATTGATAAGCATGTATTGCAGGCCGATTCCAAACATCGGATAGCTCATTTTTTTATCCATCTCGGCTTTTGCTTTGTGCGCCGATTCTTCGTCGGAGAGCATTGCGAGCATCGGATTTTGCTGCCGGATTTGCGCCAATACCGCCGTTTCGTCGAGCAGGAAAGGGATTTGCGCCAGCGTGTCAGGTACTTGTATTTCGCTGTTGGAATGCCGATTAAGCAAAGCGTTGAATTTGGCTTTTCCTGCGAGGATTTCCGATTGCAAACTTTCGATATTATTGTCTATTTCTGCCATTTCCAATTGGATACGCAACACTTCAGACATTCCTGACGACGAGCTACCGCCCATACTCATATTTGATTGAGAATTGAAAGTTGAAAATTGAGAATTAGAGATTGGCGATGCTGCTACGTTGCTCATATTCATGCCGGACATGGAATTACTTATTGCTGTATTATTTTTTTCTCCTTTCTCCATTTTCCTTTCTCCCGATGCTGAAGCATTGTTGCCCGAAGCAAATTTTTGTAAGGCCAATTCTTCCAACTGTGTGAGCAAAACTTTATTTTCCTGATTATTTTTCAGTTGCTGCTGCAATTGGCAAAGAGTAAACCACTGTGTATAAATATCTAACCAAAGTTGGTCGCGCGTTTCGCGGAACTGTTCGTAAGCCATTTTCGCCATTGCTTGCATTTCCGTTCGAGCTGCTTTTCGTGTGCCGAACCAAGGAAACATCTGCATCAGTTTGAAATCGGCCACTTGTTTACCCTCAACAAGTTCCATCGGTTGGAGGAAGAAGCTCATTTCGAGTGTGGGGTCTTGCCACGCAGCGGCTTGCGGTACTTTCTGCAAACTTGCTTGATAGAGCGAGAAAGCCGATTGCACGCCCGGATTGTTTTCGGCGGCGATTTGGAGGTAATGATTCAGGGAATCGAGCGGTTGGGCGAATGCGGTGGATTGAATGGTTATTGTAAAATACACTATTATTTTTTTTATTTTCATAATGTTTCAATTTTTTGAAAATTTGCTACTGCATACAGCGGATAAATTTTAATATTCTGAAATTCACCAAAATTTTCCATTGAACAGCGAATGCCGTAAGGTCGCTGTTTTTCGGCAAGAAACAGAAACATACTTTGCATGGCGCCTTTTGTTCCTGCTTTAACTTCCACAGGAATAATATTTTGTCCGATTTGAATAACATAATCTACTTCAGCGGTACTTCCGCCTTTTTCACGTTGCCAGTAATAAAGATCGGCAGGCAGGCGGTTGTTCTGGACTTTTACAAGCTCTGTGCCCACAAACATTTCGGCTAATGCTCCTTTATTGATCTGCTCAATTTTTTCGTCAAGCAATAAATTAGCGAGGTTTAAACGTAAAAAACGTTGATAAATTCCTGTGTCTAAAAGCATTAATTTTCTATAGCGGGAATTTGTTTCTGCGCCCAAAGGCAAGCCGTTTGCAGAAGTATGCGTTGCCGAATATACCAATCCTGCCATTTTCAACAGTTCGATACTCTCTTTTATTTGTACCTGATTGGCCGAAGTTGCGGCTGCCGAATAGGTGAATTTTTGTCCGGTCTGGGCAATTATTGCCGAAAAAACTTCTTCTAATCGCGTGACCGGCACTTGTTGTTTATATTTTGAAAAATCGTTGAAAAGTGTTTCGATCAATTCGTCCAAAATATTTTGACAATCAAGTAATGAGCCGTCCGTAGCGTATTTTGCTACTACTTCGGGCATTCCGCCAATGGCGATGAAACGCAGGAAAATTTCCTTTAATTGTTTATGCAGTTCCTCTGATAAAGGATTTTGTGGATTGGCCAGCTGTAATTTTTCGAGTAACATAGTACGTCCCAATGCCTGCAAAAATTCTTCAAACGAAAACGGATACATATACATGGAACGAATTCTTCCAACGCCGAAAGACGGGATTTTTTGCAAGGCAAATTCCAAAAGCGACCCGGCCGCAATAACGTGCAATTCGGGCATTTGTTCATAGAAATAACGCAAAGCGGAAATCGCTTCCGGGCAACTTTGAATTTCATCTAAAAACAATAAAGTTTTACCTGACACGATTGGCTTTTCAAACATGACTGAGAGTTCGTCGGTAATTATTTTCGGATTGGAATGTGCTTCGAATATTTTTTTTGCACTTGCGTGGTCTTTGTTCTCAAAGTTTATTTCTACAAAAAATTCAAACTGTTGACCCAATTCGCGCACAGCAGACGATTTGCCTACTTGCCTTGCTCCACGCAACAAAAGCGGCTTCCGGTTAACGGAATTTTTCCATTCTTGCAAGTCTTTGTCTATATTTCTTTTTAAATAACTCATAATAAACTTTTTAATTTAATTATTGATGCTTATTTTTATGCTACAAAGATACTGTTTTTATTATTATTGGGGGCAATAATCGCATAGTTTTTAATAAAATTGGGGGCAATAATCATTTTTTATTTTCTTTTTTAGTAGCCTTTTCCCTCCACCAGCATTGCAATACCGGCACCACAAACATTGTCATCGACTGTATCAACATGCCGCCGAA
>JAISKG010000022.1 GCA_031261015.1 Dysgonamonadaceae bacterium
GAACTTCCTTCTTCCAAGCGAAAAGCCAAGCCGATGGAATCTTTGTAAATAACGGTTTGCACCATTTCCGAACTCAATAAATTGTCGATCGCTTGTTGAGGATACGGTTTTCTTTCCGCTTTGCGCACAGGGGCGTCAATTGTTTCCGAATAAACCGTATCATACTGTCCGTTCATCCACAGGTGCATCCGCGCCGCATAGTTCGATTCGGGAGATTGATACGGATTTTCATACGAAATGTCGGCCACTTTTTTGTTAATGGGAATCACTTGGTAGTCTTTGCCCCAATCTTGGGCAAAGACCGATAATGCTGATAGAAGCAGACAGAATGTTGTTGAAATTTTCATTTTCATGATTATTCTGGATTAAGTTCGTAAATAAATTCAGGTGCGCATTTGCATCGTGGATCTGGGAAATCCCAATTTTCATCCCCATAACCCTTTAATACGTCAGCAAAACATTTGTTCGGATAAGCGAAACATTCGTCAAATATACTACATTTTTTACAAACGCTTGCATCTCTGAAATTTTCTTTTTTAGGAAAGGCGAGTTCCAATGCTCTCGGCGAGTTCCAAACTTCCTCAATGCTCTGCTTGGATACGTCCCCGATAAGGAAGCGCGGATTCCAATACAATTGTTCGCAGATAGACACTTTGCCATCGGGTAATATAACCATGTGCGAGTAATTAGCGGAACATCTGGATCCGGCAAAATGCCGGCTTCCTCCTTCGCATTTAAAGTATCGCAAATCTCCTCCTGACGGTGACCACTGAATATTGAGAGGTGTTGTTTCTTTTTTCTGATCAATCCATCTGGCGATACGATTTTCCGTTTCCCGTGAGATTTTGATCGTATCGAAATCAGCCCGGCTATACAACGATTTGAACGCCACCCTTATTTCCCACCGGACGATGTTTTTAAAATCACGTAAAAATTCGTGCATTTCTTCAAGCATTTCCAAATCATCGTTGTATTGCGTTATAATTGTCGCAACTTGGAATTGGACATTCTTTTGTTCCAACAATAAAAGTGTATGCTTAATTTGTTCTAAGTAATGATCGTTGACGTTCAAAATTTTCTTCAAACATTCGTTTTGAATGGAATCCAAAGAAATTTGTACAGGGATTTTGTGTCCTTTGATAAAATCGATATCTGCTTCTTTGAGTGGTACTTTAGTTGAAAAGATAGGTGGTTTATATCCTTGATTGACAAGTTCATTGATTAATTCTTTCCACTGAGGATACAGACAGATTTCGCCTCCGGTGACTAAAACATCCAATACTCCTGCTTGCCGGGCATTTTGAATGATAGCTTGAATGCGTTCAAAAGGTAAGGTTTGGACTCTCACACTTTTATCAGCATAACAATAAACACAATCCGTAGAGCAATGATTGTTAATCATAAAGATCATACCAAGAGGCGATTGAAAAAATTTTTCTCTGTTAAAATCCAAATCTTGATAAACAAATTGGTCCGGCGCATATTGCACACTGTCTATAAAAGCATCTTCCGCCTTGATAATGATATTAGGTGGAAAAATATTTCTTACTCCACCGTATTTGCAAACAGAAAAATCATCTTTTTCAATTAGAGAATGGAGCGTTTGTTCAATGTATGCTTTAGGAAGTTCCAGAAATTCGGTAATTTGTTCGATGGCATCATCCAAAGTAATTGGATTTGAAAAGAAAGATAAAATCATTGCATAAACAGGGTGTATCATTGCGATTAGTCCGGAATGTATCTTTGTAGTCGCCAGAGCAGAAAGCGATTCGGAGCTAACAATGTAACTTCTTTTTAAATCATGTTTCAGTTTGTAAAAGTGATTTAGTATGTATTGAGGTGAATTTGTCATGTTATTGTGTATTAAAAACAAAGGACTGCCGAACCCGCCGGAACCAACAGTCCTTCGCTACCGTTTTTATAAATTAAAATTTACTATTCAGGACTGCTTCTTTGACGGTGGAGTTGGCCTGCTCTATCGGAGTTGCCAAGCCGGCAATACCACTTTTGCAGATACCGTCCCCATCCGTACAATAAGATGTAACGATTTTAACGGAGCAAATACCCGCGTCGCAACCACAAGTCTGAACATCCACACCACCTTCGATTTTCGAAAGTTCTTGAGCAGATAAGTTATCATTCACTAAGTCGGAAAATTTAATTTTATTCGTTTTCATAATTTTAATTTTTTAATTTGGTTTTTCCTACTCTCTCCAAGCTTTTCGGATCCGCTTCTTTTTTTTCGCGCAACCTGTTTGTCTTTGCCAAACAAGATACGTCCAGTTGCCTGAGGCATAGTCAGGGTTTTGGATCATTTTTTTCTTTTTGGCTTTCTTGTGAGTTTCGGTTTATTGTTGGTTTGGTTCTTGATTCATTCGCAAGGGAGCCGGCCTCGAAAACGATGATGCAAAGATAAAGTGTTGAAAAGTCATAGAAAAAATAATTTGTTCAAATTTTTGCGACAACGTGTACAAATCATTTCGACACTTCTTGGGAAAGAATGATTGCGACCGAATTGTCGGAAGCTAATTCATTTAATTTCAATTCGTTGGTTTTGATGACAACCAAGAAATTGCGGGGCATGGATTCGAGATAAACTGCTTCAAAGTTGTAATTCAAGACTTTGGAGATGGTTTTCAACAACTCCCTATTAATACTTTGGCGGTTAAAAATGGAATAAACATTACTGCGACTATAGTGAATAGCTCTGGCAAAGTCGGTTATGGATATTTTGCGCTCTTTTACGATGCGATAGATTAACGATCCGATATGTATATTTTTCATAATCGAAAGGTATTTGATTAAATTTCGACAAAAATACAAAACTATTTTCTATTTCCAAGCATTTATTGTAATTTTACCGGAATTTTATGAAAAACATAAGATGAGGGTTCAGGAAACACTCTTTTTTATCGCTGCGGTCATATTGATGTTGCTGTTTTTGTCGCTTTCTTTCCCGGAAGAAGGTGTTGTGATAGCAGGAAAGCGTTTGTACTTCCCTTCGGTGGAGGAAGCGCTTATGCAAGAGCCGGATACGAGCGCCAATGTGTTAGCGGCAATGGATGCGATGGAAGAAAGTTTGACTATGGATCAATTAGTTGATTCTGCTGCGATTACGCACGAACAAGCTTATCAAGACTCCTTATTATTCTATACTAATTTCTTTGAAACTCATCCTTCGCGCATTTATTTGCCCGACAACGATTTGAAGTTTTTCGATACGGTTTTTGACCAAATGGAAAATTGCCGAAAAGATAATCAAGTGGTTCATATTCTGCACTATGGCGATTCGCAAATCGAAGGCGACCGGATTACGGGTTTTATACGTGAACAATTACAAGAGAAGTTCGGAGGCAATGGACCTGGCTTACTGCCTGCCGTTCAGCCGATTCCATCGGCAGCTGTCGGACAAACGGCTTCCGGCAATCTCAAGCGATACATTATTTCGGGTACAATGATGGATCGCGTAAGTCACAGGCGTTACGGAGCTTTAGGTCAGGTTGCACAAGTAATGAACGGCAATTCGATTTCCGTGGCTACGCGTAATTGGAAAGGCACTTTTGAGCAGGTAAAAACCTTTTCTAAAGTGCGTTTGTACGTCGGTTACAACAACGGATTGCTGCGCGCCACATTAAAAACATCTGATCAACCAGCTGAAATACAAACGATTGGCCAAGCACATTCCGAATTTGAAGTGCTGACTTGGAATTTAGCGGAACCGGTCAAAAAAATCACTTTGAATTTGTCCGGTTCGGCCGAAATTTACGGCCTTTCTCTCGACGGAAATTATGGAGTAGCCGTCGATAATATTCCACTGAGAGGAAGCGCCGGAACGTTTTTTACCGACATCAATCCTACGGTGATGCGCTCCATGCTGCAAGACCTGAATGTCAGCTTGATTATTATGGAATTCGGAGGAAATAAAATGCCGGCTATTAGAGGAAATAAAAATATATCCGACTATAAAAAACAGGTAAGCGAGCAAATCAACTATTTCAGGCAAATCAATCCGACAATGAAAATTTTGTTGATTGGTCCGGCCGATATGTCAACGAAAGTCAACGGGAAATTACAAACCTATCCGTTTTTGGAACAGACAATTGATTCGATGCGCACAGCTGCTTTGGAAAACGGAGCTGCCTTTTGGGATATGTATCAAGTGATGGGCGGACGAAATTCTATGATCAAATGGGTACAAAACAAACCGGCTTTGGCTGCTCCCGATTATATTCATTTTACGCCAAAAGGAGCCGACCGGATTGCTAAAACATTTTACGAATCCTTGATGATTTATTATGATTATGCTCATTTTCAAAAACAACATAAACAACAAATGGAAATGTGGGCGCGACAAACTCGCCAACGATCAAAGTAAAATAATGAAAAAATATATTGTATTCATATTCTTGTTGATTCTTTGGAAAGATACACCGATTCAAGGACAGTCCGTTGTGAGCCGAATCTATATTCCTTACTACGATTTTATTGATTATCAATACAGTAAAATTATAATTCCATCGAACGATTCCACGCGGATCAAAAATTTTTATCGCAAAGTCGATCACTTGATCAAAAAAGGGCAGGGGCAAATCAATATTTTGCATATTGGCGGATCGCATGTGCAGGCCGATATTTTTTCCAACCAAGTGCGGCAAAATCTGGATGCGATCAATCAAACGTTTCAAAGTCCGCGCGGTTTTATTTTTCCTTTTTCGGTGGCGAAAACCAATAATCCACGCAATTATAAGGTGACCTATACCGGTCGCTGGGAGTCGGCGCGCAATGTACAATCACTTCGTACCCTGCAAGTTGGAATGGCCGGAATTTCCGTAGCAACTTCCGATCCGGAAGCTACGATTACGGTTGAGTTGAATCCCAATTCTTTTCCGGGACGATGGAATTTCGATCGTTTGCGTGTGCTGGCTTATTCGCTGGACGGCAGCGACAACGTGCAGCCGGTTTTGTACAAACGAAGGGAAACGATTCCGGCGCAAAAAGATTCGGCTACGAATACCTATTTCTTTGATTTTTCGGAGTTAACCGAATCTTTCACAATCGGTTTTCAACAAAATGATCGCACTCCGCACACCTTTATCGTGAACGGATTTATTCCGGAAAAAACCGTTCCGGGCATCCGTTATCACGCGATCGGCGTGAACGGCGCTTCGGTTTCTTCGTACTTGAACAGCGAATTATTGGAAGCCGAATTGCCTCTGATTGCGCCCGATATGGTTATTTTTGGCCTTGGAATTAATGATGCCGTCGCTCCCAATTTTTCGGCAGAAACTTTTATTAATAACTATAATGAGTTGATTGCCAAAATAAAACGCGTTAATCCCGACTGCGCTTTTATTTTTATAACGAACAATGATTCGTTCCGCAAGGTAACGAAAAAGCAATACCGTTTGAATACCAACGGTTTAATCGCACGCGATGCGTTTTATCAAATCGCCAAGAATAATCAGGGCGGCGTGTGGGATCAATTCGCTTTGATGGGTGGCTTACGATCGATGCAAACTTGGCAGGAAGCTGGTCTGGCTCAACCGGATAAAGTGCATTTTACGCGACAAGGCTACGAATTATTGGGTGACTTGCTTTATAATGCTCTAATCGATTTTTATTTACAGAATAATATGGAATAAACTCTATGATTTTTGAATTTCTAAAGAACCTATTCGCTTTTGATGCTAACTCTCCGCTACTCTTTACTCAATTTTATTTTTGGGCTTTTTTCGCCTTTGTTTTTGCGGGATTCGCTTTAGTGAAAAATAAAATTTTGTTGCGCAATACCTTCCTTTTTTTCGTCAGCCTGTTCTTTTATTTCAAAACGAGTGGTTTGTTTGTATTGATTCTGATATTCACAACTTTTTTTAATTTTTATCAGGGGAAATTCATTGATCGCGCTGAAACGGAGAAAAAACGCAGGCAAAGTTTGCTTATCGGATTGTTAGTTAATTTGTTCTTCTTGTGCTATTTCAAATATGCGTATTTCTTTACCGATGTAATCAACAACATGCTGGGCGCTCATTTGAAGATTTTCGATGTGTTTGCGTGGGTTGGCAACGGCTTTCGGCAGACCGGCAAATTTGATGTATCCAATATCCTGTTGCCGGTCGGAATTTCATTCTATACTTTCCAGAATATCAGTTATTTAATGGATATTTTCAGAAAGCGGGTGAAGCCGGTGGAAAATGTTTTGAACTTCGGATTCTACGTGAGCTTTTTCCCGCAATTGGTGGCCGGTCCTATTGTTCGGGCTAGCGAATTTATTCCTCAATTGTACAAAAAATATTTTCTTTCGGAACGGCAGTTCGGAATCGCTGTCTTTTGGATACTCAATGGATTAGCGAAGAAAATTATTTTGAGCGATTACATTGCCGTCAACTTCGTCGATCGCGTGTTTGACAATCCAACCATGTTTTCGGGATTTGAAAATTTGGTGGCTTTATTCGGCTATTCCTTACAGGTTTATGCCGATTTTTCGGGATATACCGACATCGCGATCGGCTTGGCGATGCTGATGGGATTTTACTTGCCTAAGAATTTCAATTCGCCATACAAAGCGACCAATCCCGGCGATTTTTGGAAACGTTGGCATATTTCGCTGTCGCGTTGGCTGCAAGATTATGTGTATATTCCGTTGGGCGGCAACCGGAACGCTACTTTTGGTACTTACGCTTTGATTATCAGCATCGCTTTGATTGCCTTAATTCTTTCCGGCAGTTTTTGGGTCGGTTTAATTATGTTTGTAATTATTTCCACTTTGGCATATACCGCCAGAGTTTATCCCGAAAAAAAGAAAAAAATCACGACCAATCTCAACATGATGGATACAATGCTGGTAGGTGGAATTTGGCACGGCGCGAGTTGGAATTTCATGATTTGGGGCGGTTTAAACGGCTTAGGCATACTTACTTATAAATTTTGGAAAGATTGGGATGTACGTATCCGAACGGTGATTTTATTGGTGTTGACGGTGATCTGTTTCCTCGTTTCTCAATGGACGGATAGCGCGATTATGAATATCGCTTTTGTTTGGGTAGGAATTATTTTCGCCGGGACACTCATTCGTTTTCTCTACACAATTTACGGAGATAATAAACCCTACAAACAATTGGAAGTTGCTTGGGCGATTTTCCAAACATTTGTTTTTATTTCCTTTACGCGATTGTTTTTCCGTTCCGGCTCTAATTTGGACCCTGTCGAAGCCAATCAAACTGCTTGGAATACAGCCAAATCCATGGTGAATCAAATCGGTGGTCGTTGGGATTTTTCGCAGATCGGCGACATGATTTATGAATACCGTTCCGTGTTTTTCTTGATTGTTATCGGCATGATTATCCATTGGTTGCCCGAAAATTTCAAGCGGACTTACCGTATCCTTTTCTCTCGTATTCCCTTATTTTTTATGGCCATTCTGGTAGCGACCTTGATTTTTGTGATGTATCAGTTTGTAACGGCTGATTTGCAGAAGTTTATTTATTTCCAATTTTAAGCAAATAAAAAATCAGATAATCGAAAGCAATTTCTTAATTATCTGATTTTCAATTGTCGAGGTACCTAGATTCGAACTTGGGACCCCCTGCTCCCAAAGCAGGTGCGCTAACCGGGCTGCGCTACACCTCGATTCTTTTTTTGCGAGTACAAAAGTAAGGGTTTTTCTTGGGATTGAAAAGAGAATTGGAAGAAAATTTTTGAAGCAAGGCTTTCCAAGCTCTTGAAACTCGGAAAGCCTTGTATGCAATATTACTTCAACCGGTAAGCCACTCCGACGTTCAGGCCGAAAGAAGAAAAATCTATATTCCTCGGTTTCCCATAAATATAATCGAGGTTGGCGGAAAGCGAAATGCTGTTGCTACAATTCCAGCGAACGGAAGCACCCAAATTGCACACAAAGGTCGTTTTGGTGCTATAAGACGCTCCATTCCATACCTCGACACCGTTGCCGTAACCAACCATGGGTTTAAAATCAAATTCTACTATATGCGATTCTGTAGCGAACGAAAATAAAGGGCCTACAACTAATCCGCTCAAACCAATAGATCTGTCTTCTTCAATACGCCAATTGGACGGTAGGTAAGAAGTAGTGAATAGAGATGCTGCCAAACCAACATTTTTGGAAAACAAGTAACCGAAATTTAGATTGAATTGACCTCCGGAACTGTCAATTTCATCATAATCTGTTAATAAAGTGGCCATTCCAAAGCTAACACCAATATAACCTTTGCGATAATTTTGTATGGGAGCATTCGTTGGATTATAAGTAGGATTTGAATAAGTTCTCTCCTGATAAACAGGAGCTTGCGTTGAGTAATTGGAAGAAGGAGTCGTTGTTTCTTCTTGGAAAAAATCCTGATCTCCGTTTTCGTATTGAATCTTCAGGACTTCGGAAACAGGAACGATACGTCTGATTCCCGTTTCGCTTCCTTCTTTGATGTACTTAACACTGTAATCGGTGATTTCGACCACTTTTCCGCGAACTTCTTCACCGTTCTTTTTAATAATAATGTCTTGCGCATACAGGATAGAAGAGATGCACAAACAGAGCAATACTAAAATAGACTTTTTCATAACTGATAAATTTTAAATTTAAATTATTTTGATTTTTATGACAAAAGTAGTGAATTTTTATAATAAAACAACTTATCCCGCCCAATTTTCTCGATCCAAATTCCGGTATCCGATCGCCTCCCCAATGTGATACGGTCGCACCGTTTCCGACGCTTCCAAATCGGCGATCGTGCGAGCAACGCGCAAAATCCGGTCGTATGCGCGCGCGGAAAGATTCAGTTTTTCCATCGCATTTTTCAATTGCATGAGGCCTCCTTGGTCGGGTTGGGCATGCTGGTGCAAGAGGCGCGTATTCATTTGGGCGTTGCAATAAATGCCTGATTCTTCGGCAAATCGATCTTCTTGAATCTTTCGGGCGGCAATCACACGTTGCCTGACATGTTCGCTGGATTCGGCCGGTCGCGTGTCGGAAATGGCCTCAAACGGGACGGGAACGATTTCGATTTGAATATCAATCCTGTCTAACAGTGGTCCGGAGAGGCGGTTCAGATATTTACGCACTTGTTGCGGCGAGCATACGCAATCTTTGTTTGGGTCGTTGTAATGTCCGCAGGGACAAGGATTCATGGAAGCGACCAGCATCACTCCCGCCGGATATTCGACGGTGAACTTTGCCCGTGAAATGGTGATTTTACGGTCTTCCAGCGGTTGCCGGAGTACTTCCAGTACGCAACGATTAAATTCGGCGATCTCGTCCAAAAACAGCACGCCGTTATGCGCCAGACTGATCTCACCCGGTTGCGGATACGAACCGCCGCCGACCATCGCCACCGTCGAAATCGTGTGATGCGGACTGCGAAACGGCCGGATTGCAATCAGCGAACCGTTGTGATTGATCTTTCCCGCCACCGAATGAATCTTGGTTGTTTCCAAACTTTCCCGTAAAGTTAATGGCGGTAAAATCGAAGGTATTCGCTTAGCTAACATGCTTTTACCGGCTCCGGGACTTCCGATCAAAATCAAATTGTGGCCGCCGGCGCAAGCCACTTCCATCGCCCGCTTCACATTTTCTTGGCCTTTGACTTCGGCAAAATCGCAATCGACCGACATTTGGTTGTCATAAAATTCTTTGCGAGGATCAACGGTCACCTGCTCCAACGTTTTCTTCTGATCAAAAAAATGAATGACATCCAACAAGTTATCCGCTGCGTAAACGGTCAATCCGGCGACGACTGCCGCCTCGCGCGCATTGCATCGTGGAAGAATCAAGCCTTTGAAACCGGCCTCTTTCGCTTGAATCGCGATTGGTAAAACGCCTTTCACGGCTTGCAAACTGCCGTCGAGCGACAATTCTCCTATCAGGATGTAATCGCCAATGCCTTCGGATTTGATTTTTTCAGCTGCCGCTAAAATGCCGATAGTCAACGGAAGATCGTAAGCCGCTCCTTCTTTCCGGATGTCGGCGGGAGCCATATTGACGACAATTTGATTGCGAGGAAACTTTAATCCGTTGACTTGCAGGGCTGAAGTGATCCGCTCATGAGATTCGCGAATAATGACGTCGGGCAAACCGACCAACATAAATTTAATACCTTTACTACTATTGACTTCTATGGTAATGACAGTGGCGTTCACTCCTTGTAGCGCTGCTGCATATACTTTTGATAACATAAGGTTTTGTGATTATTATGTTAATACTTGGTTAAATTTGTTTTTAATGAATTATTTTCGGCAAAGATAAACAAAAATTGAGAATCGAAAATGGAAAGTTGAAAATTAATTTTTCATTTTCTGCTATAAATTAATTGAGCTACTCGTTCTGCTGCGCCGGGGTTTCCCAATTTTTTAACCACTCCCTCATAATTCCTCATCATTTCCTGGCGATAATCATCATCGCAAAGCAACCGTCGCAATTCATCCTGAATTTGCGTCCGCGAAAAATATTTTCCAAACAATTCTTGTACAACCGTTTTTTCCGCAATCAGATTCACCAGCGAAATATACGGAACTTTGAAAAAATGCTTCCATACAAACGACACTAAATGTTTGAGCGGCGTTTGATAACACACCACTTGCGGCGTTCGCAGTAAAGCCGTTTCAAGCGTGGCCGTCCCCGACGTGACCAAAGCGGCTTTCGCTTGCTGTAATAAACGGTAAGTTTGATTAAAAACCACAGGAACAGAAGCGTTTCCGGTGAAATTTCGATAATATTCCGGATCCATGCCGGGCGCGCCCGCAATCACACATTGGTAAGCGTCGAAAGGAGCGGAAGCCTGCAACATCGTCGGCAAATTATCTTTGATTTCCTGACGGCGGCTGCCGGGTAAAAGAGCGATAATCGGTTTATTAATCAGTTGATTAGCTGAAATAAATTCCTCGAAAGTTTCGTTTGCATATTCGCGGGTAGCGATTTCATCTACTGTCGGATTTCCCACATAATCAACCGAATATCCATGTTTTTTATAAAAATCCGGTTCAAACGGCAAAATGCACAACATCCGGTCTATGTATTTTTTGATGGACCGGATGCGGTATTCTTTCCACGCCCAAATCTTCGGCGAGATGTAATAATACACGCGCGGAGCCGGATTCAATTGCTTTAAATATTTGGCAATCCGAAGATTAAATCCTGGATAATCGACCAAAATAACTGCATCGGGTTGATATTCCCGGATGCTTTCCTTCGCTAATTTCAGATTTTCAAAAATAGCGGGCAAATGCAAAAGTACGGGAATAAAACCCATGTAAGCCATTTCACGATAATGCTTTATCAATGTTCCACCAACCGATTGCATCAAGTCGCCGCCAAAAAAACGAAAATCCGCTGCCGGATCAATGGCCTTTAGCGACCGCATCAAATTCGATGCGTGCAAATCGCCGGAAGCTTCGCCTGCTATCAAAAAATATTTCATCGCGATACTATATTTCCCATTTTTTCAATGGATCCAAAGCGTGGTAAGCGGTCATATCGACTTGCATCGGTACCAAAGCCGCATAGCCGTGACTGAGCGCCCACTCGTCGGAATGTACATTTTCCGGCTCTTGATTGGTAAATTCGCCGGTGAGCCAATAGACGTCTTTCCCGTTCGGATCTTGCGCCGATTGAAATTCTTTCGCCCAATAACCACGCGTTTGCGAGCAGACTTTCAAGCCTTTCACATCCGGAATATTCGGTACATTCAAATTGAGGCAAACGCCTCTCGGCAACCCGTCGCGCAACACTTTTTCCGCTACAATCCGGCCATACTTAACCGCTTCCGTAAAATCGGCCGACGGCGAATGATCGTCTAGCGAAACGCCCAGCGAAGGAATGCCGACGATACAACCTTCCAAAGCCGCGCCGATCGTCCCGGAATAAATCACGCAGACGGCGGAATTAGAACCGTGATTGATTCCCGACAAAATCAAATCCGGCCGTCGATCCGCCAACTGATCAAGCGCTAATTTAACGCAATCGACCGGAGTGCCTGTACAGCTATAAATAGTCAAATCATCTTCTTGCCGTATTTTATTTAAACGAATCGGATGTATGGACGTGATCGCGCTCGACATTCCGGAGCGCGCGCCGTCGGGAGCCACCACGAGCAACTCGCCCAGTGAGCGAGCGCCTTCGATCAGGCTGCGGAGGCCTGCGGCTTCCACGCCGTCGTCGTTGGTGATGAGGATAAGGGGTTTCTGCATGTTTTCTTTTTTGAGGGGCAAAGTTACGTGAAATAATTAAGAATGCACAGAGGGGGGGAAATTGAATCGGTTTTGTATTAAAATAATTTTTTTGTATTTTTGCCCTATGATTCTAAAATATAAAATTATGGCAACACATACAAAAGAAGAATTGTCTGAGATCAAAAAACAACGTAACGATTTGTTGTATCTGATTTTACACAAAACAGGCGTAGCATATAAAGATTTGATCGAACATGCCAAAACTGACTTTATTATTAGTAATCTGGATATTGTAACAACAGAAGAAAAACAACAATTTACCAAACTTGTTTTTTAACCATGCCTCAAAGAATTGATTATCGTACTTATGTTGATACGAATGTGCTTGTGGACTATTACACAGGACAAAACGATGCCATTTCCTGCTTGAAATATTTGTTTTCAACCAACAGAAAAGAAAATTTGTTTACATCTTCTTTAGCGCTTGTACAGACGGTATCACAGTTACAAAAGAAGAACCCGCAAAGAAGCAGGAAAGCCGTTCCTAAAGATAAAGTGATTGAGTATTTGCAATTTATATTCAACAAATTTACAATACTTGATTTAACACAGAAAGATATTATCGACAGTTTTCCTTTGG
>JAISKG010000048.1 GCA_031261015.1 Dysgonamonadaceae bacterium
AAAATGAATTTTTACCTTTCTGCATTGGACGAATATGTAAAACAGCCACATGAGAATCCGTCCATCGGTATCATTTTGTGCAAAGAAAAAAGCAATAAGATAGTAGAATTTTCCTTTCGGGACACAAGCAAGCCGATGGGTGTAGCCACGTATCTTACTGCCTCGGAGTTACCACCGGAGTACAAAGATATTCTTCCAAGCGCCGAAAAGCTAAAAGAATTATTGGATACTAAAGAAGAAATAGCGTAATTTTACAAACGAAAATGTGAAAGAAATAGAATTTCATCAATTGCTTGATAATTTCATTTTATCAGTGGAAAGAATTGAAAATAGATAATGAAATCATACGTTTGTTTTCGTAATACGAAAGACATTTAAACTCCTAATCCCTTGATTATCTGCTCCGCATGCGTCTTCGTATCCACCTTCGGAAATACTTTCTCAATCACGCCATCTTCGGAAATGATAAACGTTGTGCGTAAAAGCCCCATGTAGCTTTTCCCGTAATTTTTCTTTTCTTCAAATTTTTTGTGCGATTCCACCGAATCCGGACTGACTCCAACAATTACATAACCTTTTTGAAGGAAATACGCGCTTTTATCGTTCAAACTGCACGCTTCGGCGGTACATCCCGGCAAACGAATCTGTTTAATTTATCTCTTTGATTTTTTGTCGCGCCGCCTCAATCATCGTATCCTTCCCCTCCAGCAGATCTTCCTTCCGTAAATCCACGGGTACATCCGGCTCGATCCCAAATTCGATCTGCCGCATCGCAGCATCCAGCATCGGACAGGCGGAAAAGCGCACCGACCAGCCGTTGGGCAGTTCCGAATTGAAAGGTAAGCCGCTGCCGCCGCCGGTTTTATCGCCAAGGATTGTCACAGTCGGTGCGCGGCGCATCGCGTTGACAAAATCGTTCGTCGCACTGAAGCAACTGCGATTAGTTAAAACAATTACCGGTTTTTGGTAACGTAAGCGCGTAGAAGGTTCGATGCTCACGGGATAAGGCGCGGAAAAATCGTTGTGCCCTTTCCCGGTTTTGTGCCGGATGTAGCCGACAGTATCGCGTTGATTGAAAAAACGCGCGGCAAACCGGTCGGAATTGCTTAGCAGGCCGCCGCCGTTGTTGCGCACATCAATAATTATTCCGTCGCAAAGGCCAAAAGCCTCAATCACATAATCCAAATTGCTTTCGCCCAAGCCGGAAGAAAAATCGGCGTAGCGAATGTATCCGATATTGTCATCCAAGACTTTGTAACGCATGCCGGAAGCAATTCGGTAATCTGTACCTAACAAACCGTCAATCAAAGTTTGATCGTAATTGGCCGGATAATCTTCAAACCATTTCCAATACCGCCCGACATCGAATGGAGTGGACAAATTGACGTGCCCATCTTGCAAAGTCTGAAGCATTTCATTGAGCAACAGAAATAAAGATTCCGAAGACATATCATTGCCGATTCGCTGAGAATAAACCGTATGAATGCTGTCCCAATCCACATTTTTGTACTCGAAAAAACAGTAATGCTCGTCCATAATGCTCCAAAGAGCTTCAAAATTGTCGCGAGACGTATTGTTGTAATCGGGAATATCGACGCAGGAAGAAGCGAGTAGCATGATTCCCAGCGTGAATCCTGCGGCAACGGAGTGAAAAAATCGATTATTCAAAAACATAGCGGTAATGATTAGAAGTTGATTGTTTCCCGCGAACGGTATAAAAATTTCTCGACAGACCGATATAGATTGCCCGATCAATCAATTGTGTCTGCAAATCATTGATATTCGTTTGATAAAAACGATGGGAGAAACTGAATCGCAAAGTGCAAATTTGAAACGGAAATTCCACCGAAAGCAACTGATTGATTGCAATTCGATTGTGCAGCGAAGCAAAATACGCATAACTGCCGCCTTCACCCAAACCGATTTCATAATACGATTGTCCATATTCGGGCGAGAGCAAACCGCCTGCTACCAGCACATTGATTTGATAGCGCAAATTCACCAGCTGCTGTTTGATCTGCATTCGATAAGCGGCGATTCCCGAAAGATTGAAGCTAAAATCAGCTTTAACATCGACCGGATTATTGCCGTTGCGTGAATTATATAACATGCCGAACAATCCTCCAATTTGTCCGCCGGCGAAGAATTGAAATCGTTTTATTTCCGGAAAACGGTAATACAGACCGTAATTATACGTTAAGGCGCCGGCGTAATCCTCGGCTGTGCCCGCCGGATTTTTTGCATCGGCAAATGTGGCGTTGAGTTGATGCTGTGCGAAAATTTTTTTCTCGCACAAGCCGGTTTGTTTCATTTGTTCAAAAAGAAATCCGATGTGAGTTCCCGAATACGACAAAGGCGACAAGTAAGAATCGTAAACTTTGGCGCGACCGATTCCGACGAGCGAAGATTGGTAAGTCAGCGCGACCGGCGGCTCGGTTTCCTGCGCGGCGAGCGGCAAGATGATTCCCCAAAGCAATAAAAACAAGGATATTTTTTTTATTGAAATCATGGTGAAATTAAAATAACCGTTGTTGTCCCGTGATTTCATCCAGCAATTCGTCGGGCGATTTATCGTCGTCTTCCGGCTCGATGTCGATATCGGATTGCGAGGCTTCTTCCACTTCCGGTTCGGGAAAACGCGCCGGTTCAATTTCCTTAATTTCAGCCACATTGAAAGTCGAAATCCGCTTGCCTTTGGCCTTGAAACTTTTTATTCCGATAAATTCTTCCACCTCGATGATTAACGCTTCGCGGAACGAGTCGTGGCCGCCGAACGTGACTTCCACGCGCGGATAAACGGTATCGGTAATCAAAATCAACTTCGATTCGGAATTGTCGCCTAATAAACTCTGTTTCTTGTTGTTACTTACTTCAAATGCAAACCGTTTCAAATACGGATACGATTGTTGGTCGGCGTCGAACAGTGCGGCCGACCAGATTTTATTCGGATCGAATTTTTCGATGACACGAACCGATCCTTGATAATGGTTGCTCGAATCGAAATTGGTGGTATAAAATTCGCCATTGTCCTGAATGACCAGAATCAGGTCGTCG
>JAISKG010000131.1 GCA_031261015.1 Dysgonamonadaceae bacterium
CTTCGTATTTCAGTGAGGCAGTAAGTGCTTCAACAAGCAATAAATAGTGCTTGTAATATTGCACCCACTGTTCGTTTTCCCTGCAATATTCCATCGCATTGCGCGCTTGTTCGGCAGCGCCGTCGAAATCTCCATAGTTGAACAAGACAGATCCAAGGTTCAATTTCAGACTTGCGCGATGAAGCGTATATTCATCCTTTAGCGTTGGGTCTTTTTCTTTCGCCCACTCCTGCACAAGCGCAGCTTCATGCTCCTCGAAAAAGGTTTTCATATCTTCAAGAGAGCCTGCTTCGAAGAGGTAACTGCCGAGCACGTGATAGGAGTTTAATTTATCTAATCCATGTTGCATGGGTATTGCTTTCCGCAGCGAATCAATTTGATGCTGCGTATCGTTCTGCGCCGTTACAAGGCATGGCAACAAGAGTGTCAGTGCTAAAAGTGTGTTTTTCATATAATGATGTAATATTTTCAGTGTAAAGGTAGATAAAATATTTTAAAATGACATAGTTGAGCGAAGCGTTCCGCTTTTGTATCAGGAATATTTCTAAAAAAAATTAGAGAAATGATTTGCAAAAAACAAAAATAGCCGTATCTTTGCGGCTGCAAAATGCGAAAGTAGCTCAGTTGGTAGAGCACGACCTTGCCAAGGTCGGGGTCGCGGGTTCGAGTCCCGTCTTTCGCTCACTCTTCGTAAAACATAAAAAAACGCAAGGAATATACATTCTTTGCGTTTTTTGTTTTTATTGTAGAAACGTTGCGCACAACGTTTCTACATGTGGATCCGAAGGATATTTATTTCAAAGTACCTGCTTCAGCTTCTGCTTTCATCTTAGCATTCGGAAGAATGAAGACTTCCACGCGACGGTTCAAAGCTTGAACACCTCTCGAATCTTCTGTAGCTACCGGATTTGCGGAACCCAGACCTGCAGTCGCTATACGAGCGGCAGATACGCTTTGTCCGGCCAAGAAACTTTTAACGGATTCAGCTCTTTTTTGCGATAACGGAATATTTACTTTGTCGCCGCCTTGACTGTCAGTGTAACCGTAAATTTCAACCTCGGTGTCGGGATTCGCTTTCAAAGAAGAAGCAAATTGAGTCAAAGAAGTTTTGGAAGCTATATTCAAATCGCTTTTACCGGTTGCGAAAAGAATTCCGGAGTCGAAAGTCACTTTGATTGCTTGACCATCGTTAACCGATTCAACTTGAGCGTCTTTGATGGCTTCCAACTCTTTCTTTTGTTTGTCCATCTTGTTGCCAATCAATGCACCGGCCGAACCACCTACAACCGCACCGATTCCTGCACCCCAAGCTGCGCCTTTGCCGCCGTTCATCAACGCGCCGATTCCTGCGCCGATAGCTGCGCCTGCACCTGCGCCGATACCTGTTCCTTTAACCGTATTGCTGGCGCCGCAAGAAGAGAATACAAGCGTTACACACAATAATAAACTTGCAAAATAATTTACTTTTTTCATGTTTGTAATTATTAAATTGATAAATAAAAAATTTAGTTATGTCATTTCTTTTCCCGATAATAACAAATTTACCGGACGGATTGTTCAAAAATTTTACTCCATGTCGATATTCAGCGTGCCGGTGTAAGCTTCTTCGGCTCGTAGCACCAGCAGCACGTCGTCGGCCGAATAGTCGCCGATTTCATCTTCTTTGGCTTGCTTGACGATGAAACGGATCAGTTCTTTTTCTTCCTGTTCTTCGTCGTCATTATCCAAATAGTCGTTTTTCTCGTAAAATTCACAAATCAGATCCAAGATATAATAAATATCATCGTCGGTGAATTTTTCTTTTAGTTCCTGAGGAAGGTAATTGAGAATAAAAGCCACTGCAGCTTCTTCATCATATTGGAAATTAAATTCGTCCATAAGTATTTTAGTTATTAGATTTATTTTCAGGAGTTTCTTCGGTTTTTTCTTCGGATTCACCGGTTTCTTCGGGAGTGTCAAAATCAATCCTATTTTCTTTGACTAACAAATTGTACCACGACATAATTTTCTTCATATCGGAAGGATACACGCGGTCGCGATCGTAATTCGGAAGGATGGATGCGAAATAATCGCGTAATTCGGCCGGTTGAATGGTTAATGCGAACTCAATCGGTTTCCCGGCTTCTTTTTCTTTGATTTTTTTAAATACTTCCGCCAGAGGAACTTCCTCTTCGTCGGTGTAAACGGCAATATCTCCCAAAGAAACTACTTTATCGCGCATATACACGGGGATACGCACGTGATCGATCAGAGATTCGGCAATAAACATATTTTTCCCTTGCGAAATCAATTTGTAAAGTCCGGGTTTCCCGGAAACAGATAAAATTTCTTTTAGCATACGTTTTCTTTTAGACTGCAAAAATAAACAAAAAATTAATAGCTCAATTTTTTTAGGCTATTTTCTATTTGAGGTAATAGCGCTTGCAAACCATCGTTGATTAGAACGTAATCCGACCGGGCGATTCGCTCTTCTTCAGACTGCTGAGAACGGATTCGGTTTAAAACGGAAGCGCGATTAATTTGATCTCTTTTTTCCACGCGGGCGATGCGAGTTTCCAAAGGCGCTGAAACAAGGAAAATTACGTCAACTGCTCCATCCAAACCCGATTCAAATAAAATCGCCGATTCAATCGCGATGAAAGGCTGTGAAAGCAATTCTTGTTGTTGTTTCCATTGAAGAAAATCGTTGAAAACAACCGGATGAATAACCGAATTGACGAATTGCAAATTTTCTTTATCGGTGAAAATCAGCGACGCTAAAAGCGGTTTATCCAACGATTCGCCGGCAAATAGTTTGTCGCCGAAGCGAGCGGTCAAAGCCTTTCGGATTACCGGCGAAGTATTTGTCAAGCGTTTCGCTTCTTCGTCGGAACGATACAACGGCACGCCCATCGTTTCCAAAATACGGGCGGCGATTGATTTTCCGCTTCCGATTCCTCCGGTCAGCCCGATGGTTTTCAAGAGGTCTTATTTGGATGATTGTTCCGTAACGGCAAAAACCGAAGCTTTATCTACTTTAATGCGCGTATTTTCAGCGATTTCGACCGTATAAGAGCTATCGTTGATTTCTTTCAATTTACCGTAAACGCCTCCGCTGGTGATGACTTTGTCGCCTACTTTCAAGGCTTCGCGCATTTTTTGAATTTCCTTTTGTTTCTTTTGTTGCGGACGGATCATGAAGAAATACATGACTACAAATAAGAGCACGATCATTAAAATACTGCTCATCGAACCGAATCCGCTGCCGCCTGCCGGCGCACCATCTAATAAAATTCCTAATACATTCATTGTTTTTGTTAGATTTAAAAATTTATTTGGCAAATATAAGGATTAATTTCCGAAAATCATTTGAATAGTACCCCTTCTTTTTTCATGTCGCTCACGACGGCATCCAAAATTCCGTTGATGAAATTCGCGCTTTTCGGCGTGCTGTAATAACGTGCCAGATCAATGTATTCATTTAGCGTGACGTTGATGGGAATCGACGGGAAATTTTTCAGTTCGGCAATCGCTATTTGCATGATGTACAGGTCGATCAACGCGATGCGATCTATTTCCCAATTTTTGATTTGCTTGTTGATCCATTGCTCATTGTCGCTCTGTTCCAAGATGGTACGATGAAGTAAATGAACGGCGAATGCGCGATCCGCATCATCTTTAAACATTGGAAGCAGAGCCTGTTCCGCTCCGTTTTCGGGCGCAAATTGTTTGATGGATTTGAGTACAAACGTGCCGACAATATCAAAATCATCATCAATGTAAATACTTTGATCATTCACGATTTCCTTCAATCTTTCGCTGGTCAGCAAAATATTTTTGAAGACTTTTCTCCAAAATTCGCGGTCGGATGCGTAAGCATCTTCCGAAAGAAGGTAAGTTTGATAGATTTCGGAATCAAGGATTTGATGCAGCAGTTTTTTGATCAAATCCGGATCCTGATCGTTCCACATCATCCCGTGAGAGTGGATAAACTTCTGTAACGTTTGATTTTCGGCTACTTGCGCCGAAAAGCGGTTATTCGCCAAACGATCGCTTGCTTGTTTGTCCTCTTGATTTGGTAAATATTTGTGTTTCAACAAATCCAACCGTTTTTGTTCCGCATCGGTTAAGAGGATAATCAACAAAAAGAAATAATGATACAAATCGTAAGTTTGCTGGAAGCTTCTCATCAATTCATTTTCCGCGCTTGCCAGATCTTTGCTATCTTTCTGATAATAAGCATATACGATCTGAAGCACCTTAATGCGGATAATAATACGGTTAATCATTTTAAAAGAGCATCTTGGTTTGTGGGAGCAAAGGTAATGGTTTTCGTCGAATTTTTGTTATCAATAGGATGAAAATACTGCGGAGCCTACTTAATTTATTACGCTATTTATTACGATTCGATTACATTCATTAAGTTTTAATTAAGATTCATTCGTTTGGACTTGTTTCATTTATTTATTATTTCTTTTGTATATACCTTTGTACTAACACTCGAAAAAAGAACTTAAAACTATAATTTTATGACTGTAATCCAATTCCAGGAAAGAGTCTTGAGCATTCAGGATAATATGTTTAATTTTGCATTAATGCTTACCGCTAACAAGGATGATGCTCAAGATCTTTTACAGGACACAACACTCAAGGCGTTGGACAATAGGAACAAATATATTGACAACGTCAATTTCAAAGGTTGGGTAATGACGATTATGCGCAACATTTTTATCAACAATTATCGCAAGTCGATGCGTAATCAAACGATTTTCGATCAAACGAAAGATTTGTATCATTTGAATCTTTCACAAAATTCGGGATTTGATTCGCCTGACGGCACGACAACCGTCAGGGAAATCAATGTAGCTATCGACAATTTAAATAATGAGTTGCGAACGCCTTTCACTTTATTTTTATCGGGCTACAAGTACAATGAAATTGCCGATGATTTGGAATTACCTTTGGGAACGGTGAAAAGCCGGATTTTTTTCGCCAGGCAAGCTCTCCAGCGCAGTTTGCAGGGTATGCGCAACTGATCCGTCAAAATTCGGAGCTGAAATGAAACTTGATTTCAGGGAAGTCTTGTTGCGCCATTTGCAGCACATACGACGAATCGGCTAAGAAAACGTCGCGGCCTTGCTTATCCAAAGCTAAATATTGATGTTTGCGTTTCTTGAAATTCTCCAAAGCTTCCGGCGATGAACTTTCGATCCAGCAGGCTTTATAAAGCGACAGCGGTTCCCAGCGGCATTGCGCGCCATATTCGTGCAACAAACGATATTGAATCACTTCAAATTGCAGCTGGCCGACTGTTCCGATCATTTTCCGTCCGTTGAAAGTGCTGGTAAATAATTGAGCTACACCTTCATCCATCAATTGATCAATACCTTTGTTCAGTTGCTTGGCTTTCATCGGATCGGCGTTTTCGATGTATTTGAACATTTCGGGTGAAAAACTCGGTAATCCTTTGAAATGCAAGGTTTCTCCAGCAGTTAATGTGTCGCCGATCTTGAAATTGCCGGTATCGGGCAAACCGATAATATCGCCGGCGTAAGCTTCATCGACTGTTTCTTTTTTCTGCGCCATAAATGCAGTTGCTTGCGTGAATTTCATCATTTTATTCAGACGAATGTGCTTATAATTGGCGTTCCGTTCAAATTTTCCCGAACATATTTTCAAAAAAGCAATGCAACTCCGGTGATTCGGATCCATGTTGGCGTGAATTTTAAAAATAAAGCCGGAAAACGGATCTTCGGGAAGCACAAGGCGTTCTTCAGCAAGTGTCGGTCGGGGCGAAGGCGCAATCTGAACGAAGCAATCCAACAATTCTTTCACGCCGAAATTATTTAAAGCCGAACCGAAAAATACAGGGGCGAGATCTCCTTTTAAATACGTATTAACATCAAAATCCGAATAAACGCCGGCGATCAAATCCAAATCGGCGCGCAGTTTTTCAGCCAAATCTTCGCCGATATGTTTTTCCAGTTCGACATTGTTGAGGTCTTTGAATTGAATGGATTCCGTAACCGTCTGTTTACTTGGTGTATAAAGATCCAATTTTTCTTCGTAAATGTTGTAAACGCCTTTGAATTTAACGCCCATTTCAATCGGCCAACTCAGCGGGCGAACGTGGATTTGCAATTCCTGTTCCAATTCGTCCAGCAAATCGAACGGATCTTTCCCGTCGCGATCCATTTTATTGACGAATACGATGACCGGCGTTTTGCGCATCCGGCAGACCTCCATCAATTTGCGTGTTTGCGCTTCCACGCCTTTCGCAATATCGACCACGATAATGACACTATCGACGGCAGTCAATGTGCGGTAGGTGTCTTCCGCAAAATCTTGGTGGCCGGGCGTATCTAAAATATTGATTTTGTAATCGTTGTAATCGAATCCCATCACCGAAGTAGCGACGGAAATTCCGCGTTGCTTTTCAATTTCCATCCAGTCGGAAGTCGCCGTCTTCTTGATTTTATTGGATTTAACGGCGCCTGCTACGTGAATGGCGCCTCCGAAAAGTAAGAGCTTTTCAGTCAAAGTCGTTTTTCCGGCGTCGGGGTGACTGATGATGGCAAAGGTCCGCCGCCGTTGAATTTCGTTCGTTAATTCGCTCATGATTAATCAATTAAAAGAGGAATACATTTTTTCAAACTTTCTTCCCATTCGGGAATGATCAGATCGAAAGTTTTTTTAATTTTGCTTTTATTTAAAACACTATACATCGGACGAGTAGCTTTCGTCGGATATTGATCGGTCGTGATCGGATGAACCGTACAGCCGGTGATTCCCGCTAATTGCAAGATTTTTTCCGTGAAATGGAACCAATCGGTAACTCCTTCATTACTGTAGTGATAAATTCCGGCGGCAAAGGTATTCGTTTTTTCGGAATGAATGATAATGGATAAGATCGCTTGCGCCAGATCGGCTGCATACGTCGGCGTTCCTCGTTGATCGTAAACTACGTTTAAATCGGAACGTTCCTTGCCGAGGCGCAACATGGTTTTTACAAAATTGTTTCCGAAAGAAGAATACAACCAGGCCGTCCGCAAAATGATGCTTTCGGGGCAAGTCGCCAGCAAAATTTCCTCGCCTTCGCGTTTGCTTTGGCCGTAAACCGACTGAGGATTAGTCGGATCCGTTTCCGTATAAGGACGAGTTGCTTTCCCGTCAAACACATAATCGGTCGATATGTGGATAATCCTGGCTTTTCCGTGAGCTGCTTCCGCCAAATTG
>JAISKG010000193.1 GCA_031261015.1 Dysgonamonadaceae bacterium
CCACTTGCACGCGGTTGTATCCGTAGATGCGTAAAATGTCTTCGATCACGTCCACGTCGCGCGTCACGTCCACGCGATAAGTCGGGATGCTGAGCGTCCATAGATCGTTTTGTTTATTAAGAACTTTTATTTCAAGACTTTGCAAAATAGAAGCAATGGTTTTTTCTGGAATCGTTTGACCCACTAATTGGCTAACTTTTTGAATGTCAAGTTCTACAATCGCATTGGGGATCGGATGCGGATACACATCCTGTACTTCCCCTGTGATGGTGCCGCCGGCCACTTCTTGAATCAAAAGAGCTGCGCGTTGCAAGACATATAAAGTATTATTCGGGTCGGCTCCGCGTTCATAACGGAACGAAGCGTCGGTGCTTAAACCATGATAGCGAGCGGTTTTGCGAATCCAAGTCGGATTGAAATAAGCCGATTCGAGGAACAAATCTTTCGTTGACCCGGTCACGCCCGAATTTAATCCGCCGAATACGCCGCCGATGCACATGCCGCCTTCCGCGTTGCAAATCATCAGATCGTTGGCGGAAAGTTTGCGTTCCGTGCCGTCTAAAGTAATGAAAGGCGTTCCTTCCGGTAAGGTTTTCACAATCACTTGATTGCCTTTAATTGCCCGGAGATCGAAAGCGTGCAACGGTTGCCCGGTTTCGTGCAGCACATAATTTGTTACATCCACCACATTGTTAATTGAGCGAATGCCAATGCTTTCCAAGCGTTTTTTGAGCCAACCGGGACTTTCCTTGACTTCGACATTTTTAATCGTCACTCCCGTATAACGCGGACAAGCGACCGGATTCTCCACTGTCACCGTCACAGCCGGCGAAGGATCGCCAATCTTAAAAGCCTCAACAGAAGGTTTTTTTAGTTGAAAGTTGAAAGTTGAAAGTTGAAAGTTTTTTTCATTTTCAACTTTCAATTTTCCATTTTCAATTAAATAAGCCGCTAAGTCGCGCGCCACGCCATAGTGCGAAGCTGCATCCACACGATTGGGCGTAATGTCCACTTCCAGAATGAAATCGCTATTGAGATGATAATAATCTTTGGCCAAAGTTCCCACGGGAACATCGGCCGGAAGGACGACAATTCCGTCGTGGCTCGTGCCTACGCCGATTTCGTCTTCGGCGCAAATCATGCCGTTGGATTCAACGCCTCTGATCTTGGATTTTTTGATGGTAAATGATTCATCACCGGAGTATAGAGTGGTTCCGATTGTAGCAACAATCACTTTTTGCCCGGCGGCTACATTCGGCGCGCCGCAAACGATTTGCGAGGGAGTTTCCTCACCGAGATCGACAGTCGTTACGTGTAAATGATCGGAATTGGGATGATCTTCGCAAGTGAGTACATGTCCGACGACCAAACCTTTCAGGCCGCCTTTGATTGCTTCAACTTCCTCTATTCCATCGCTTTCCAATCCGATAGAAGTAAGTGCAGCCGTTAATTCTTTGGGCGACAAGTCGAAATTGAGATAGTCTTTCAGCCAATTATATGAAATATTCATGGAATACTAATTTTTTAGCAAATTCAAAATGAACCGCAAATTTACATGAAATTTTCGGATTATACACAAAAAAAAACTTCTCTCTGGATTGCTTCAGGCTTTGCCCTCGCAATGACGAACACAATGCAACGTCATTGCGAGCCGTTTACGGCGAAGCAATCCAGAAGACAGATAATTTCGTTATTTGTTTTTACCGAGAAACGGTATTTCCTCAAACCGCCTGACATACACCAATCTCAAACTGCCGCTATTGAATCTCAAATCGTTGCGAAAAAAGTGTATATTATCCAGCAACAGCATGCTAACGCACCAGTCATTGGTATTGTAACCGGCTGAAAATCGTACAAGTCCATTAGAGTTTGCGCTCAATTGGATGGGTTGCGGCCGGATGATGTGATGATTCAGATACAAACTTCCGGTTATTTCTCCCGACAAAAACCAATTCTTATTAAATACATAAGAATAGGTATATCCGACGTTCACGCCGATTTGCCAATCATTCAAATCCGTTATTCCCGTTTTTGCCTTAAAAAAATAAGCGCCGGTTCCGATAAGCCAGCTGCCTGCCGGCTTCACTTGCCGTTCGCTTTGCCCAAAGGCGGCGCGGGCAGAAAAACGCTTGCTGTCGAAAATATAGGTTCCCTCTGCGCCGATTTGCAAAATTTGCATTTCGGGATAAAATTTTACCTCATCCGCATCCTTGTAAAAGCCTTTGTAATTTTGCAAATACAAATCAAGCATATACTTTTTCCCGTAGTGATGTAGTTGAAAATCAAAACTTTCCGTTTGGGGTAATTCTTTTTTCAGACTATTGCTGATATTGAAACCGTAACTCAAGCTCAGTATGGAATTTTTTATAGCTATTCCCACGCCGAGAGACATCGGATTGTTCGGCAAGTAATCTTGACTTTGTTCATGGATGCTGATAAAATTCCGCGCCGTATAGACTTGTAAATTAAATTTTTGTGCGTATGGCTGTATATAAGTTGTGTCTGTTTGAGCAAATGCCGGTGAAATACAAAAGGCTAACAGGATAATCCATGGATATTTCTTCATTTTATTCGCTTTCAAAGACTAATCCAATTCTTTTTTATTCAATTTGGCGACTAACTTTCCGTCATTGCCGAAAAACAAATCTGCCAAGCTGCTTTTGACGAAATATCCCTGCGGCAGTTTTTTGCTATCCCGGCTATAAATGTATAAGTTGTTGTCTTCTAACGGATAAGTCCATAAAATTTGCGCATTGTTCGCATCAAGCGCTTGGATCGAAAGCGGCGCATTTTCGGCGGCAGTGGCGCGAAATTTAATCAGCACGCTTTTATCGTCGAAACAAATCACTTCGCTGCCGAAATACAGGCGGTCGGGCGTCATATCCGTGTAATTAACGATATGGCAACGTTGTTTGTAATAGCTTGATAAAAAGACTTTTCGATAAGGCGAAGCATCGGTAAAAAATCCGGAGCCGCCGTAATCTTTCCTCCATCCGAAAGGCGGTTCATCACGGGGCACGCCGATTTCAGCCTTTTGCGTATATTTCACTAATTGAATCCGTTCTTCCTCATAATCGGAATCATTGTGTGAAAACTTAAACGCCGTGCGCACGCGTGCATTTGCCGGCGGATTTTGGTTGATTGCATCGTAGAAACGGTCTTTGTTATAGACTTTTCCAATAATCGGGAAAAAGTAGCGTTCCTTGCCGTCGTTGGTCATAACTTTGAAACCGTCGCCGTAATTTTCATAGACAAATTCGACGGAAGCGAAACCCGACTGCAGATCAGGATATGAATTGTAAAAATCTTCACCGACTTCTTCTGCTGTAAGAAATTGTTTATCAATCTTATACAGATTTGATTTGTTGGTTATCAGATACAAGTCGCCGTTTTCAAACTGGCGGAACTTTACGCCTTCGCCCAATTTAAACTTATGAATGGGAAGTTGCTGCATTTTGAGCGACTTTGTGTTGGGAATTTCGTAAAATCCGGCGCAGACTTTCTGATTGTCGCTCGAACCGGTTCTTCCGGCTGCTGTTTCTCTTGTTCCCACAACCAGATAAATCGCCTTGCCGTCGGCCGATTCAAAGGCGGCCGTTCCCGCGTCATTCCATTTTTCTTTCGTTTTTTCCGGCTTAGAAGATGCTTCGTAAACTCCGTAATTCGGATGGGTATTATTTTTGTGACTACTACGAAATAAAACGGACGACAAGATGCTGAGCAGAAAGATGATACCGAAAAAAACGCCGAGCGCAGTCAGAATCTTCTTTGCATTCGGATTGGTATTGTTTACCGGATAATTGATGTTATGATTGATCGTAACATCATCGCTATCAAGGAAATATTCCGTTCCGCACTTTTTGCACTTGAAATGGTCGGGTTTGATTTCCGTTTTGTCGGGACTTCCGCATTGCGGGCATTTGATTGCTTTGATTTGTTTTGCCATAACAGATTCAACGATTGAAAAATTCAAATTTTCGGATGTGCTTTATTCCCTTTGGTATAATCAAAATTCTTTTTTTCGTTGCGAAAAAAGTTATACAAAATGATGTATAAAAGCAGCAAGCCGAAACAAATAAGGATCACGGTGAGCGTAGTTTTGGAAATTTCGTTCCACGAGAACGGATAAATTCCCCACAAAGCTAATATGCCTAAAACAGTAAGAGCAATGACGAAAATGGCAGCTAAAATTCCTATTATTTTTTTCATGATTTTATATTTTACTCAGAATTTCCTTTTTCTTTTCGTCAAATTCCGCTTGCGTGAGGATGTTTTCGTCGAGCAGCAATTTGAGTTTTTTCAACGTGGTCATTTCATCTCCGGAAGCATCGGAAGTCGCTTTATCTTTCTCATTGGTAAAGACTTTTCCCAGTTCCATGCCGACACCGAGTTGCAAGCCTGCGCCGGCCAATCCGCCTTCGTTGCGAGCGGCATCACGCAAGGCGCGAAGTTTTTCAAGTTCCACGTAGTCGAGGCCGACTTCGGCAGCTTGTAAGGCTTCCGCTTTAATATCGGCTATTTTGTTGATACGCAGCATAGTTTCTTCGTTGAAAGTCGTGTTTTCAATGCGAAAATCGGTCAACGTGAAACCTAATTTTTGGATGGTTTCCGCTAAGGAAACCTTCAGATCTTCCGAAATTTTCGATAGATTTTCGTACATATTTTTAATGGAGTAACCGCCTTTTGCCAGCAAGCTTCCGATCGCCGGATTGATACGCGAAATCATCAATTCCTGTAAATCGCCGGTTGTGAAGACCTTGGCAGCGCCCATCACTTCGGAGAAAAAACGTTGCGGTTCGGAGAGGAGCAGCGAGAAATTGCCGTAAGCGCTCAATTCGACCGGGAATCCGTAGTCTTTATCCACATATTTCACGGGAGAAGAGGTTCCCCAGCCCATGTTGACAAATTCGGCCGTGCGAAAAAAATAGAGCTGCATTTTATGCTCACTTTCAAACAGTTGCCTTAGTTTCAGCAAAGTAGTGATAAAAGGGCGGTTATCTGAGTCGAGATTATAGGTATTCGGCTCCGTCAAAACGTCTTGCACTTTTCCTTCGTAAACCAGCAGGCAGCCCTGCCCGGGCGACACGATCAGTTTACTGGCATTTTTGATTTCATCCGTTGGAGTCAGAGCCTTTTGCAGGACAATTTCGGGCGATTGATCTTTCCATTCAATAACCGTACTTAACTGTTTTTTGAAAAAATTTTTGAGTCCCATGATTTTTGCTTTTGATTGATGCAAAGATACAAAATGTTTTTCTAAAATCATCTGAAAAACAATACCTTGTACGCAAAAGTATCCTCAATGGGTAACGATTTGGAAACGAGCGGTCTTCTTTGCTCTGCTTCGTTTTTCTTTGGTGTTTTCAATCAAAAAATCAGTTTTTTGCCGAAATTGGTCGCTCGTTTTATGCCTATTTCGTTCAGCAAAACTTCGTTTCCAAATACGCCTGCGGGAATTTTGTCACGGTCAGCGTGGCGGATAAGGAGGGAAAGTTTGGCGCTTTTGGAATATTGTTTATGGATTTGTGTGAGCATTCTAAAGTTAGGTTATTTGTCCCGCAGGGACAGCACTTTATTAACCGTATGCTTTAGCTTACGGACAAAGCAAACATACATAAACCCAAGTCCCGCAGGGACGATACTTGATTATCTGCTCCAATCGCGCTCGTCGAAATCCAAGCCCATTTCTTTGATAAATGCAATATATTCATCTTTAAATGTTACTGTTTTATGGTGTTCCTGTTGATTAATTATATAATTGATTATCTTTTGTTTATCTTCCATACTTTTAGACAACGCAGCATATCCTTCGCCCCACGCGACAAAACGCTCAAAGCCTTCTTTGTTTTTTATGATTTTACCTTCGTTCGCCGTAACGTACAAACAATGAATCTTTTACGTTCGGCAAAGGCTCCGCCTTTGTCGTATAAGAAGCCGGCCTCCGGCCGGTATAAACCCCACTCTGATAACAATCCCATT
>JAISKG010000215.1 GCA_031261015.1 Dysgonamonadaceae bacterium
AAAATACCGGCCGCTTAACCGGCTTTGTCAATTATACTTTGTCGCGAGCGGAACAGACTATTTCCGATGTCAACAATGGAAAACCGTATTTGTCGCCTTACGATAAAACGCACTCGGTCAACATCGTAGCGACGTACAATTTTTCCAAGAAACTCAATTTTTCAGCGATTTGGGTGTATGCTACGGGTTTGCCGACTACTTATCCGTCGGGACGGTTTGCCGTCGGCGATGAATATTTTCCGATTTATTCGGGACGAAACGAATACCGCCGGCCGCATTACGACCGCCTGGATTTGTCGGTCAATTATATTCCCAATCCCGATAGCCGCAAGCGTTGGAAAGGCGAATGGAACTTCTCTATTTACAATGCCTACAACCGTAAAAATCTGTGGACAGTCGCTTTGCGCCAGAACGAAACGACCGGTATTCCCTATGCCGAAATGATTTATTTATTCGGAATTGTGCCTTCCGTCACCTATAATTTTAAGTTTTGAATAATGAAAAAAAGTAATTTAGCATACTTTCTCTTTTTCGTATTGCTTGCGGCTTGTACCGAGCCGTTTACCATCGACACGAAAGATTCGCCGCCTGTTGTTGTGATTTACGGCGAGTTGACCGATGAATGGAAATTGCAGGAAGTGAAAATCAGCTGTTCCTCGCCGTATTTTGATACGGTTCCGAATCTGGGAATTTCGGGTGCGGAAGTCATGGTTACTTCCTCTACGAATGAACATTATGTTTTCACGGAAAACGATACGGTTCCCGGTTTGTATCAATCGCAGGAAGCTTTTGCCGTGCAAAGCGGCCTCCGTTATTTTCTATCGGTGACGGTCGATTTTGATGGCGACGGCGTACTCGACCGTTATGAAGCCGAAACGACCGTTTTGCCGCAAATCATCCCCGATTCGTTGAGCCTGAGTTCTATTGAGATGTATGGACATCGCAATTATATTCTATTCATGCATTGGCAAGATCCTCCGGAAGAGAATTATTATTTGTTCAAGGTTTTGTATCAAGATTCGCTGTTGACGGCCAAATTGTCGCGCTACATCATTTCGGACGATGCCTTTTTCAACGGGCAATATGTCAAAGGCGATTTATATGTTTCTGATGATGCTTCCAATTGGGACAATGATTCGGAAGAAAATCGCAAACGTTCGGTTTATTTGCATCCAGGCGATAAAATTGAGGCCGAGATCAGTTTGATCCCGAAAGGTTATTTTGATTTTATTTCTCAATGTCAACAGGAACATCAGACTCAAATCCCGGTATTTAGCGGACCTCCTTCAAATATTACGACAAATCTCAGTCGCGGCGCAGTCGGTTATTTTGTCGCTTACCGCAGAGGAAAAACAACTTTGATTTTTGAAGAAAGTAATTGGTAAATCATGAAGCGAATTTGGATTTTGTGTCTTGGTTTTTGGATTTTGCAAGCGAATTTGCCAGCACAAAGCAATTCTCCCGTCATCGTCGGTGCGGAATTGTTTGCTGAATATTTTCCTTTATTGAAAGACAAGAAGATAGGTGTTTTCACTAATCATACCGGAAGGGTAGGAGAGGAGCATTTGGTGGACATGTTGCAACGCTCCGGATTCGATCTACGAGTGATTTTTGCTCCGGAACACGGTTTTCGCGGGACGGCCGATGCCGGCGAACACATTTCCGATTCGATGGATATTCAAACAAGGATTCCGATTCATTCGCTTTTTAATTTAAACGGAAAAAAATCCGGTTTGGCGATTGTTTCGCAATTAGACGTTGTGTTGGTTGACATTCAGGATGTCGGCCTGCGTTTTTACACCTATTATATTTCCATGTATCAATTGATGGATGCGTGCGCAAAATATCACAAGCAAATGATTATTCTCGATCGTCCGAATCCCAACGGATTTTATGTCGATGGCCCTCTATTGGATATGAAATATAAATCGGGCGTCGGTTGCCTGCCGATTCCCGTCGTGCACGGCATGACTTTAGGCGAGCTGGCGCAAATGATCAACGGCGAAAAATGGTTGCCCGAAGGAAAAACCTGTTTATTGCAAGTGATTTATTGCAAGAATTATACGCATCAAACGAAATATCAGTTACCGGTTCCGCCGTCGCCGAATCTTCCGAATATGAAAGCGGTTTATCTTTATCCTTCCCTGTGTTTGTTTGAGGGAACGAAGGTCAGCGTAGGACGAGGCACGGCTTTCCCGTTTCAGGTTTACGGTTGCCCACAGATGCAAAATCATTCGTTTTCTTTTGTGCCGAAAAGTGTGCCGGGAGCTAAGTTTCCGCCTTTTAAGAATCAAACGTGTAAAGGAACGGATTTGCGCGCCATCGCGGACGATTCGATTTTCCAAGCCGGAATTAACCTCGAATATTTGATTGACGCTTACCGGAATACGCCGGCTGTCCGCCCGTTTTTCAATTCCTTTTTTGAAAACTTGATCGGAGTGGATTATGTCAGGAAAATGATTGTTGCCGGCCGGTCTGCCGAAGAGATTCGAGCAATGTGGCAAGCGGATGTGGAGAATTTCAAGATTCAGCGGCGGCCTTATTTGCTTTACGAATCAGAAGTTACCTTTTAACCAAAGTGCGAAAAAACGATCGTAAATAAAATAATTGTCATCCTCATCTTTTAAGAGTAGCATTTTATCCATTAGAGATTTTAAAGCCAGTCGCACGCTGCTTGGTGCCGTGAGGTTATGTTTCTTCATAAAACCGGCTTCGTAAGGTTCGGAAACCTTTTTTTCAACGGCAATGGCTTTCAATAAACGCAGTTGCCCTTTGGTTATCATTTCACAATAAGTTTTGAATGTGGCATTTTCTTCTTCTAAGATTTCACGGATTAGATTGTCAACATCTTGTGTCGAATACGCATTTTTTGATAATGCAAAAAGTTGATTTAAAATAAGTTGAATATACCACGTGTGCCCCGACATTTCAAAATAAATGTAATCGAAAACGGTAAAATCGAGCGTTTTCTTGTGTAAATAAAATAAATCGACAGCAAATTGCCGGTACGTTTCTAATGGAATTTCCTTCAAGCCGATTTTTTGCGTACTTTGATAAAACGGACGATTAACTGCCGAAAACATCGCATCCATCAAATGTTTTTTGCTGCCAGAAAAAATAAATTTTACATTAGGTAAAAACTGCATATACGAGCGTAAAAGGGCTTCAACTCCCTTTTCGGGATACTCCGTAATTTGCTGAAATTCATCGATGGCGATATAGACTTGCTTGCCCGATTCTCGCAAATACGAAAAAATCTCCTGCAAGCTTTGTTCGGCCTGCTCCGGTTGAATATTCAAAGATACGGTCGGTACACCCGTGACGGCATCGAAAGTAAAAGAGGGTCGGAAGCTTTTAAAGAAAGAAGATATGCGTTTCGCCAGAGATTCGGAATAATCATCTAATTTTCCAAGAACGGTTTTGCCGAAAATAGTTACAAAATCATGCAGATTCTGTGTGGAAAAAATATCCAGATAGAAACAGCGGATAGTCTTATTCTGTTCTTGAATGTGATAAAATACGTGGTGTATTAAACCCGTTTTGCCCATACGGCGTGGACTGATCAGCGATACATTACGGTCATTCTGTAAAGCGGAAATGATTTTGGCGCTTTCGGTTTCCCGGTCACAAAAATAAGTTGGATTACAATATCCTGCTATCAAAAACGGATTTTTCAAATGCTCTTTCATTTCATCAAACACAAAATATGAAACATAAAATATGAAATGCAAAGATAGGACAAATAATCCGATTTTAGGACTATCTGCCGTTAATATTCCTCCTCATTGAAGAAAAAATCTTCCTTACTCGGATAATCCGGCCATATATCTTCGATACACTCATATATTTCTCCTTCATCTTCCATTTCTTGAAGATTTTCAATCACTTCCAGCGGCGCTCCCGAACGTAAAGCATAATCAATCAATTCATCTTTAGAGGCCGGCCAAGGTGCATCTTCCAATTTGGATGCTAATTCTAATGTCCAATACATGATTTCTAAATTTTCCGCAAAAGTAAAAAAATATATGCTATTTACAACGTTTCTCCCAAATTATTTCTTGCATGTGATGTAAGTCGCTCTGTTTTCGTCCAAAAAGAAAGAAAAAATCGGAGAGGCGATTGACAAACCTTAAAACCGCCGGATCGACTTTCTCTTGCTCATTCACCCGATAGATGCAGCGCTCCGCACGACGGCAAACCGTGCGGCAAACATTTGCCCAAGCATTGCCCGCGCAACCGCCCGGAAGGATGAAATGCTTCAGCGGAGGCAGTTGCTCGTCGATCTGATCCATGATTTCTTCCAGCCACGCAATTTCTTCTTCCGAAATCGCACACGAAGCACCGGCTTTTTCCGAAGCGAGATAAGCGCCCAGCGTAAACAAATCGGATTGGATGCGCAGCAAAATCTCCCGGTCGTCGCAGTCGCCGATCGTTTCCGAAAGACAAGCCATAGAAGCGTTTAACTCGTCGATTGTGCCGTAGGCCTCAATGCGCGGATGCGTTTTTAAGACCCTTTTTCCTCCGACTAAAGAAGTGAAACCTTCGTCGCCGGTTTTTGTATAGATACGACTTTTTCCCATAATTGAAATACGTTTTATACTGTTTCTTCGGCAAATTATCATCAAAAAACACAATCCCCAGCGCGTATAAATCAATTGCCGCCTTGGCTTGAGGATGATTTTTGCATTGTTGCCACAAACTTTTCATCACCGGATCCTTAGCAATCGCGTTCAACACTAAAATAGTTTTGGCGTGAACCAGCTGCCGGCATAGAGCGATACAAGTTTCTACATTTATTCCTTCCGGTAAACGGTTGATAAACAATAAATCAACCGGTGATGGAACGGTTTGTAACGCTTTTTCCGGATTGCCTCGTAACCAATGCAAATTCTGCAAAGGATGTGCCAAAGCAAAATGACTGACAGCCGGTGGTACAGTCTGTCGATCTGTCCACACATAGCAGCCACAATGTCGCGGCGAGGCCATCGCCAGGTACAAGCTGAGAATGCCGTCGAAATCTCCGATGTGTAAAACGCTTCGACACCTGAAAAAGTTCACGATCCGGAATAATAAGGCGCCGTAATTGCGGTGAGGAGCGTGGCGCGCGATCTTCCGCAAAGCTTCGATTTCGTCGAAAATGTAAAATGGTGTTTTTTCTTCAACAACTTTAGTAATAAATGAATACACAAAAGGAGAATGGATCCCGTAACCCTTCCGGTAACGAAGTTTGCGGTACAATCGAAGACTTGGTATGCGTTTGCGTAATTTCATTTGCGGGCTAAAAAAGGATGTCAAAAGTACAAAAAAATTGGCTCTTTTGAAAAAAAACTTTATCTTTGAAGTGAAATTATAGACAACCAAAACCTTTTCTACATGAAAAAAGAGGTGTATATTAATCCTTTAACGGATTTCGGGTTCAAACGGATCTTCGGAGAAGAAAGAAACAAAGCGTTGTTAATCGATTTCTTAAACGAAATCATCGAAGAAGAGCGAAAAATTGTGGACATTGAGTATCAGCCGACAGAGCAAACCGGCATTTGGGACAAAGGCAGAAAAGCTGTTTTCGATATTTTTTGTAAGAACGACAGGGACGAGTTTTTCATTGTCGAAATGCAAAAAGTAAGGCAAGACTTTTTTATGGAAAGAAGTTTATTCTATTCCAGTTTTGCCATCCAAAAACAAGCTTTCAAAGGCGCTTGGGATTTCAATTTAAAAGCCGTATATACGGTCGCAGTCTTGGATTTCAAATTGTTTGAAAAAGAAGCGGATAACCTGGATTTTTGCGTTGAACGAATTCATTTAGTAAGAGAACGAACCGGGGAAAAGTATTCAAATAAATTGAATCTAATTTTTATAGAATTACCTAAATTCCAAAAGATGCTCCACGAATTGGCGACTAACTTTGAACGCTGGCTGTACTGCTTAAAAAACCTCCCGGAATTGGAATCACAGCCGGAAGAAGTAAAAGGAGCGATATTTGACGAATTATTTCAGGAAGCAAGGATTAATCAATTAACAGAACAGGATATGGAAACTTATCGAAAAAGTGTATTGGAATATGCCGATGTACAGAGCGCAATCAGATATGCTCACAAAACTTCCTATACGGAAGGAATCAATACCGGCAGAGTGGAAGGGATGAACCTCGGCATCACCGTCGGAGTGGAACAAGGCCGCAACATGGAAAAAATCGCTATTATCAAAAATTTGCTGGCTTTACACATCCCAATGAATGATATTGCCTTGATTGTAGAGATGTCGCCCGAACAAGTAAAAGCCGTCGCCGCCGAAAAATAATTTTGCAAAATCGAATAATCTCCATACCTTTGCGACCTGATAGACAAAAAACTAAAACAAACCGATGAGAAATCTCGGAGAAAATTTTAATAAAAATTACGTAAAAATTTCCTCTAATTATTTGGAAATTAGCGGAATTATGTTAGAGAGAGAGAGAGAGAGAGAGAGAGAGAGTTCGCAGGTTACCCTCTTCTAACTCTTTTTCACAACTTCCCATACGCGCGTGCGTGCGTGCGCGTGAATATAGAGAATTTCTATTTAAAAAACAATACAGGCTTGCTCCAAAATTATTTGGGGCAGGCCTTTTTTGCGTTGCGAGGTGCACAGACACCACACGCCATCCGGAACTCCGTAGGAGTTCAACCCCCTACGGGGTTGGCGGAAGGGCGTGGCATTGTCCTAAACCCCGCGCTGCGCTCCGCTTGCACGCCTTTAAAGACTTTCAAAAACAACTAACAATTAACAATAAACATACTTAAAACAAACAATTTATGAAACGAAAAACAATGAAAAACTTTAGACAACTTAAAACTTTGTTTTGTGCGCTTTTAGCTTTATTAATAGGGGCTAATGCGCAGGCGCAATCCATGGAAGGCGTCGATTTTTGGGTATCTTACGGATCAAGATACGAAGATGATGGTAGTTTAAAGCCTTCTTCAGGTGGAACATTTTTTTATCGATTGAAAATGGTTACCGGCGATCAGAGCGCTACCGTAACATTGTCTTTTACAGACAACCCTTCGCTCAATACAACTTTGAATATCGCTGCCCATACCATTCAATCCTACGAACTAACGCCAGCTCAACGCAACGTAGTCTATAATGAAGCAACCGCTGCCAACTCGTATGCCGGCGTTTCTTCCCGTTCTTTGCACATCACTTCTACGGCTCCTATAATAGTCTATACGATTGATCAAGCCTCGGCTAGTACAGATGCCACCAATCTAATGCCTTCCACTGCTTGGGGACAAGATTACTATCACATTTCTTATCGCGCCTTCGGTAACAACCGCGACGGATATATCGTTATCGCGAAAGACAACGGCACCGCAATTTTCGTAAACGGAACTCAGGTGGCTACCTTGGATGCGGGGCAAGTGTACCAATATAAGGCTTCCGCTACCGCGACGGATGAAACGGGACATTATCATATACAAACCAACCAGCCGGTCGCTTATTTCGTAAGCAATTCAGGCATTCGTGTTCCGATTACGGCCCAATTCAGCGATATTAGTTTCCTACAACTGCCTCCACTACCGCAATGGGGTATGCGTTTTATTGTTCCCAATACCATTCAGCAAATAGGACGTGTAAGAGTTTTTGCCGCATCCGATGGAACCGTTGTTTCCCAAATAGGGGCTACCTTGCTCTCTTCTCCGGGCATAGGCTCGTTGAACTTGAATGCCGGACAATTTGCCGAATTGGAAATAACTGGCGGCAACGGCTGCTACATTACGGCCAACAATCAAGTGGCGGTAACTGCCTATATGGTGTGTGCTAATTACAGCCAGGCACCAGCGAGCACCGATAAGGGCGACCCTGCTGAAACATGGATTCCGCCTGTTGGTCAAATGCTTTCGTCAGTTATGATGGCTCCTTTTTTTTCTGGGTCCGCCACCCAACTGAGATATCATTATGCCTTGGTGATGACCCCTACCGCAAACCGAGATGCAACAACTGTTTCCATCGCAGGCGCAGCTCCGGTTCCGGTTGCAAGTTCAATCACATGGCAGGAAATCGCCGGTTCCAATTACTCTTTCGGTTCTATGTTATTAGCAGATAAGATTTACGAATTTTTCAGTTCCGACAGTTTATTAGTGGCGGGTTACGGAGTTGGCAGTGCCGAATCTTACTATTATGTAGCCGGCGCCGCCACTCGTGACCTCTCCCACACCTACACCGTCAACACCATCGACTACATCGATTTCGACGGTACCAGCCTTTGTACGGACGCCATCGCCATCCAGGCCACTTTCATCGGCAACATACTGCCGTCAACCGTCGAATGGTGGCTCAACGGCTCGGAACTCACCACCTACCGAAATCAATCTTCATGGTCAACCACTTTAGCCGACGGAAATTATACCTTGGAAATGCGCACCCCGTCGGGCGCAGGAATGAAATCGCAGGAAACGCATTTCTCAATCGGTAAAGGCGCCGTGATCTGGACGCCTGCCGCCAATACCGCCGGTACCGATGCAGACAGGCAAAACTGGGATGATCACAACAACTGGACGCCCGCCATCGTCCCCTCCAAATGTACCGACGTGTATGTTCCCGGAAACTGCGATTATTATCCCTCGCTGACGGCCGCAGCCGCCTGCAGAAACATTTACTTTATTCAAGGCGCCGAACTCGGCCGTCCCGATTATCTCGATTACGATTCGGCTTTCGTTCACCTCAATTTCGGCTTACTCAAAACTACGCAGGCAACGGAAGCCAGCCCAGCGGCTTTGCAAAATCTGGTGCTGAACAGTTCTTCAGCTTCCGATAGAATGAAATTCTCGGCATCCACTTCCGCCAAACTCAACCGCGAGCAATGGTATATGTTTTCCGCTCCGCTTCGCGACATGCTTTCCGGCGATTTCGGAATGGGAGCCGCCCCGCTTACCTTCATGCGCAAGTTTGGTCCGATAACAAAAGACGGAACCAACTACACCGTCGGCAACTGGACGAATGAATACACTTCTTACGTAGAGCCGGTTGCAGCAACCGAAGGCTTCGCCTATTACATGTACGGATATGATCCTGCCGGAACGGGAAACCGCAACCGCGGAACCGACGAACAGGGTTCTTTCAATACATTGAACGACTTAACTTATCTTCCGGCTTCCCGAGCGGGACATACTTTCGGAATCCAAAACACAAACGGAATTTTAGAATTTCCATTTCTTGCCAATAATACATTGCTGGAAGCCCATCGGACACAGGTTTATACGCCCGCTTCGCGCACCAGCACATTCTACTATTTTACTGAAAATTCGGGAACTTATCCGATCGACGGAGCGAAGGCTGCCGATACCTATGTTCGCGAAGCCAACGGCAGCGCAAACCGCTTCATCACCGAAACTTACGGCACGAAATGGACGTTTACCAATCCCGTTACTCACTCAATAGCAGGACTGAACGACGGCGATGAATTTTTAGTCGGAAATCCCTACATGTCGTCGATCGACGCAGTCGAGTTTGTAAACGACAACGCCGGTATTATCAATCCTTCCTTCCGTACGTGGAACGGAACGACATTCGTTTCTTACAGCGTTTCCGGCACAACGGTCACGCCCAGCGCGCCGGTCGGCGATTCGCGCTACATCGCGCCCATGCAAGGTTTTATGCTTACAAAAGGGGCGACGGCAGGAGATGTGAAATTCGATGTAACGAAAATCTCTAAAACAAGGCCAACAGGAACAGCTTCGACTCTCAGAAATGCAAACGAAAATACGGAAAGCAACACGATCCGCATTCAAGCCGAAAATGATGGCAATTCTTCGTACTTGGCTATTGTTCAGCGTGATAACGCCAGCAATAATTTCCGTGAAGACGAGGACGTGCGGAAACTCTTTACGCCATACACCGAAGTTCCCGAAATCTACGCCTTAGCCAGAGATATTCCCGTTGACATCAATTTCATCAACAATCTTTCGGAAACAACCATTCCCTTAGGCTTGCGAACACAGCAAACCGGAACGATTACTTTCACTTTCACCGGAATGGATCGTTATATGCAAGGCGGAAAAATCATTTTTGAAGATGCACTCGAAAACAAAGCCGTTGACTTGACGGGCAAAAGCAGCTATACGTATTCCTTCGATAATCAAACGAAAGGCATCCAAAACGGACGATTCTTCCTGCGCTTGGCTGCCATGCCGACCTACATCCAAACAGCCAGTCCGGGCGAAGACATCAAAGTAATTGCCGGAGCGTCGGGCATTACGATCTATTCCCAAACGAACGACCCTGTCCGGAAAATCACAGTCTTTGACTTGCAGGGACAGAAGCTTTACGAAAGCCGGGAAAACGGAAACGGGAGAACGGTAGTGATTCCGGCGGGAAGTTTTGACGCCCGGCAAGTCATTGTCCGCATCGTGACCGACAAGCAAACGAGAAATGTTAAGTTGAACAATTTTTAATCAAAAAAAAGGAATCATCATGAAAAGAATCATAGTTTTAGTCTTCACAAGCATTATTTTATTGCAGGCCGGCCAAGCGTTTGGCGGTCAGTCCGGTCATGGACTGTATTCCTCCTCGAAATCGCAAGCCGCCACTCCGGTAGCGATGGAAGGATCGTTGTACGCCGGTCAAGTCGCCGGGGAAGATACGGGCGATCTTCGTCTGGGCGACCGCCCGGGCGGCGACGGCTCAACGGGTGGAATCGGACAGACGACGGATGCAGTGCCCGTCGGCAGCAGCAGCGGCGCGTGGATCGTTGCGCTCGCTCTCGGATATGCAGTTCTCCGGAAAGGAAAGAAATCCTGCATCCTTTGAAACACAGTGGAAAAACAAAAGAAGTTTCTAACTGTTATTTACGTTTAAAGTTTTAAGGAAGCAAGCCCCATTGTGTGAACAACGGGGCTTGTGTGTTATTTAGTATGGACGGAAATTTTTTATTTGTCTGTGTGTAATTGTAAGATTTTATATAACTTTGCGCTTTTCAAAAAATAGATTTATGGAAATAGCACCGAAATACAATCCCGCCGAAGTAGAAGATAAATGGTATCAATATTGGATGAAAAACGGATTTTTTCATTCCGAACCCGATGAGCGTGAACCTTATACGATTGTGATTCCGCCGCCCAACGTGACCGGCGTCTTGCACATGGGACACATGCTCAACAATACCATTCAGGATATTTTGGTGCGCCGCGCCCGCATGATGGGCAAAAACGCCTGCTGGGTGCCGGGAACCGACCACGCTTCGATCGCTACGGAAGCGAAAGTGGTTGCCAAACTGGCGCAGGAAGGTATCAAAAAATCGGATCTGACACGCGAACAATTCTTGGAGCATGTGTGGGAATGGACACGCAAACACGGTGGCATCATCCTCGAACAGCTGAAAAAACTCGGCTGCTCCTGCGATTGGGAACGCACCTGTTTTACGATGGACGAAAAACGTTCGCAAAGCGTAATCAAAGTGTTTGTCGATCTGTATAATAAAGGATTGATTTATCGCGGAGTACGAATGGTCAACTGGGATCCGGCCGCCAAAACCGCCTTGTCCGACGAAGAGGTAATCCATCAGGAGCAAAAAGGAAAATTATATTATTTGCGGTATAAAATCGTGGGGGAAAATGGATACGCCGTCATTGCAACGACCCGTCCCGAAACGATTTTCGGCGATACTGCCGTCTGCATCAATCCTAATGATCCGCGCAACGCGCATCTGAAAGGAAAAAATTTGATCGTTCCCGTCGCCAACCGCGAAGTCCCCGTGATTGAAGATGAATACGTTGATCTGGAATTTGGGACGGGCTGCCTGAAAGTCACGCCTGCCCACGACGTCAACGACTACATGCTCGGCCAAAAGCACAACCTTCCTTCCTTCGATATTTTCAACGACGACGGCACGCTCAACGAGCACGGCCTGCAATACGCCGGAAAAGACCGTTTCGTCGTGCGCGAACAAATCGAAAAAGAATTGATCGACAACGGATTAATGGAAAAAGTCGAAGCTTACGAAAATAAAGTCGGCTTTTCGGAACGCACGCACGTTCCCATCGAACCCAAACTTTCGATGCAATGGTTTTTGAAAGTGGAATCTTTGGCTAAGCCCGCTTTAGAAGCCGTGATGAACGATACGATCCGGTTTTATCCCGCGAAATTCAAAAATACGTATCGTCATTGGATGGAGAACGTCAGAGATTGGAACATCAGCCGGCAATTGTATTGGGGACATCGCATTCCGGCGTATTATTTGACTTTACCTTCGGGTGAAAAAACGGTTATTGTCGCCGAAACAAAAGAAGAAGCCTATCAAAAGGCCCTTTCTCAATTTTCAATTTTCAATTTTCAATTTTCAATTAATGATTTGCGGCAAGATGAAGATACGCTCGACACGTGGTTTTCGAGTTGGCTTTGGCCGATTTCCGTTTTCGACGGCATCAATCATCCGAAAAACAAAGAGATCGAATATTATTATCCGACCAATGATTTGGTGACCGGCCCCGATATTATCTTTTTCTGGGTAGCGCGCATGATCATGTCGGGCTATGAATACCGTCACGAACCCTGTTTCCGTAATGTTTATTTTACCGGAATCGTGCGTGATAATTTAGGCCGGAAAATGTCGAAGCAGCTCGGTAATTCGCCCGATCCGCTGGAATTGATCGAAAAATACGGCGCCGACGGTGTTCGCATGGGTTTGATGTTATCGGCACCCGCCGGGAATGATATTTTGTTTGATGAATCGTTGTGCGAGCAGGGGCGGAATTTTAATAATAAGATTTGGAATGCGTTTCGATTGGTGAAAGGTTGGGAAGTTGACGGTACATTGGAACAACCTGCCGAAAATATTATTGCCATTGATTGGTTTTATAATACATTGATTAGCAAATATGCCGAAATCGACGCTTTATTCTCAAAATATAGATTATCGGAAGCATTGACTGTTCTGTACAAACTTTTTTGGGATGATTTTTGCTCGTGGTATTTGGAAATAATCAAACCCGAATATGGTCGGCCGATTGACCGGGAAACCTATCATTTAACACTTCATTTCTTTGAAGATTTATTGCTCTTGTTGCATCCGTTTATGCCGTTTATTTCCGAAGAATTGTACCATGCGTTGCAAAATCGCCGGGATGGCGAAAGTATAATGACTGTGGAATGTAAATTACAATTGAAGGATATGGATAAAAAACGGATTGCTAATTTTGAAATTGCCAAAGAAATCATTGCCGGCATTCGCACTGTTCGCGCTTCAAAAAATATCGCTTTCAAAGAAAAATTGACATTGCAAGTTACAGGCGAACACAACGAGATGTTTGATGCAGTGATTCAAAAACTTGCCAATATCGAAAAAATCGAAGCGGTTATGGAAAAACCGGCAGGCGCAGTTTCTTTTCTGGTCGGCACCACCGAATACGCCATTCCGATCGGTAATTTAATTAATGTAGAAGAAGAATTGAAAAAACTCGAAGAAGAATTAAAATACCAGCAAGGCTTCCTGCAATCGGTTGTGAATAAATTGAGTAATGAAAGCTTTGTTTCCAAGGCTCCGGCGAAAGTGATTGAGATGGAGCGGAAAAAACAAGCGGATGCAGAGAGTAAGATTCAGTCGTTGAGAGAGAGTATGGCGGCGTTAAAGTAAAAGGATAAGAGCCACTGACCAGATTCGAACTGGTGACCTACGCGTTACGAATGCGTTGCTCTACCGACTGAGCTACAGTGGCCAATATTTTAATTCAATAATTGCTTCAAGAACTCGTCCAACTCGCTGTCGATATTTTCCCAAAGATTATCGTCCAATTTCATCATGTTGTCGTCGAGGAAAATCAATTCGTCGGTGACAGCGAAATTTTCATCTACGAGGCTTACGGTAAAAGGTTTGGAAATGTATTCTTTTTCAAAGAGCGGCGTTTGCGCCAACTTCTGGAAAACCGACCGGAGTGCGCCCGGATGAAATGATTCTTTCTCTAAAGAAATCTCATGCAGGGAATTATCCATGTCGTCGTAAAAAACGAGCTTTTCTTCGTCCCTGTCATAAAGCAAATACAAGTCGCTCAAAGAACTTCCGCCATGGTTGGACGTATAATTGTCTAAACTTTCTACAACGGCCGATTCCAATACCGGAAACAAGTCTTTCATACTTTTTTAATTTGCGGTGCAAAGATAATAAAAAAATGAAAATATTCGGCTTGCAGTTAAACTTTTTCCGTTTATCTTTGTCTTTTAAAGCAAATAATTTTTTTATGAGAAGCTTTGGTAGTCTGTTCCTGTTCTTCTTTTTTTGTACGGCATCTCTTTTTGGGCAAAAAACGAATACATTAACCGGAATCTTGTTGGATAAAGCTGATAATGAACCCATTATTGCAGCAAGTGTTGAACTCTTAACTGCCAAAGACAGCGCGTTTGTCGCCGGCGATATCAGCGACAGCCGCGGCAGTTTTAGCTTCAAAAAACCGTCCCAAGGCCGTTATGTAATCAAAGTAACTTATTTGGGTTATCTTACTTTAAAACAATCTATTACGATCGATGGCGCCGGAAATTCCGTTAATCTCGGAAAAATATACATGCAAACCAATGATATTTTGTTGAAAGAAGCTGTCGTCGAAGGCAAACGCCCGGAAGTGATCGTTAAAAACGATACGATCGAATACGACGCTGCTTCGTATAAAACCAGCGAAAATGCTGTAGTAGAAGATCTTCTGAAAAAATTGCCTGGTGTGGAAGTGGATAAGGACGGGAAAATAACCGTCAACGGAAAAGAAATCAAAAAATTTATGGTGGACGGCAAAGAATTTTTCTCCGACGATCCGCAAGTAGCTTCCAAAAACTTGCCGGCAGCGATGGTCGAAAAATTGCAAGTCGTTGATCAAAAATCGGATATGGCACGAATGACCGGATTTGACGACGGACAGGAAGAAACCATCATCAATATCACCATTCGTCCGGGAATGAAACAGGGAACGATGGGCAATGCGCTGGCCGGCGGAGGCTCCGACTTGACTGCTGACCCTGATTTGCGTTATCAAGCAGCGGCTTTCGTGAATCACATGAAGGATAGCGACCGCTACACTTTAATTATCGGCTCGAATAACAATAATAACATGGGCGCAGCCGATTTGGGCGCCAACTCGTTCGGAAACATGCGGATGCGGCGCGGCGGCGGAGGTGGCGGCGGAATCGCAACTACCGACAATTTCATGTTTAGCCTGAACAAAGCATTATCAAAGACTTGGACGTTGAACAGCGACATCCGTTACACAGGCTCCGATCGTCTTTCTCTCTCAAACGTCGAGGAATATACCACGCTTCTGGGCAATCAGTCGCAGTTGGATAAAACGAAAACCACTACGGATTATCTTTCGCGCAGCCTTGCGGCGAATTTCAAATTGGACTGGAAACCCGATAAATTCAACCTTTTGACTTTCCGCCCGACCGTACAATATAATATGAGTCGTAGCGACGAAACGGAATTTGCCGGCCGCTGGAACTATGCCACGATGGATTCGATTTTCAAATCCGATTCCAAATCCGACAATCACGGGCAAGGCTTCAATTTCGGAGGAACTTTGGATTATTCCCATCAATTCGCAAAGGAAGGCCGAGTGTTCAGTATCAGCGCAAAAACGACTTACAATACCAGTAATGCTTACGAAAACGCAATGACTCATATTGATAAATTTGTCGAAAGTCCGGGTCTTCCCAACAGTTTGAATCAACGCAACGAAAACGATAATCGTTCCGGCCAATACAAGGCGACTGTGTCGTGGGTCGAACCTTTGGGCAAAAATTATTTTATGCAAGCCCTTTACCGCATATCTTATTACGATACCAAAAGCATCAACAGCACTTACAATCTCTGGAATCAATTGTGGGGAGATGATCAGGATTTGATGTTTTCCTTAGCCGCCGATTCGGCCTACTTGGTCCCGAATTTGAGCCGCAGCACCGAGCGCAATGTGTTGGAACAACGCGCTGGCCTCAGCCTCAAGAGCGTACACGCGAAATACAATTACACCGTCGGACTGAATCTCGATCCTTCACGCTCCACCAATATCACGTATCAGCCTTCGGAATCTCAAGTGCAATTATTATCTTTTTTATATGATAAACGGTTGCCGAATGTGATGGGCGACCTTCCGGTTGATACCGTGAAACAAGATGTAGTGAATGTTTCGCCGGTTGTGAATTTTGTTTATAATTTCGGAACGCGCACTAACTTACGCGTGGATTACGAAGGCGAAACCAATCAACCTTCGGCCACTCAATTGCGCGATTATACCGATATGAGCCGTCCGACGAATTGGATGAAAGGAAATCCCAACTTGAAACCTGGATATTCCAACTCCCTGCGTGTCAGATATAGTAAATATGTTCAAGATACTCAATTGATGTACAACCTCGGCTTGAATGCAAATTGGATGCTCAACGACATCACATCAGTTACTCAAATGGTTGACACCGTCATTCGCCAAACGACTTACGAAAACGTCAACGGCAACTGGAATGCGCAATTGCGAGGAATGTTCTCGATGCCTTTGCGGAATAAACGTTTTACTATCAGCAGTTTTGCTATGACGCGGTATCAAAATCTCAATAGTTATCTATTGGAGGATGAACAGACATTGAAAAATACGATGAAAAATTTTTCCATTCGCGACAATTCTTCCATTAATTACCGTTCCGATTTGTTCGATGTCGGGTTGAATGTTTCGATGAATTACAGCAACGTCAATTATTCCGTGCAACCGGAAAACAATCAGCGAACGCTGAGTTGGGGAATCGGCGGCAACACTGCTTGGTATCTCCCGCACAATTTAGTCCTCGAAAGCGACATTACTTGGACGAAACGTAGCGGTTTCGCCGGTGGATTCAATTTACCGGAAACCATCTGGAACTTCGCAGCAACCAAGCAATTATTCAATAAAAAAATTGGTACCGGCTCGTTGAAATTGCAAATTTTCGATCTTTTGCAAGACCGGAAAAACATTACTTCCTCGGCGACGACCAACGGTTACCGTACGACGGAAGTTAATGCCATCTCCAGCTATTTCATGCTGAGTTTCATTTATAAATTCACGGTTTTCCCGAAAGGCAGTTCGGCAACCGAAGAAGATATGCGCAGCAATAATCAATGGAATAGACCCGACGGCCGTCCCGGACCTCCTCCAAGTGGACCTCCTCCCGGCGGCGCTCCTCCGATGTAATGGATGGATTGCTTCGAGCAATAGCCCGAAGCAATCCAAAAAATTTTTATTTGTCTATAAATTAATGTATTTTTGCGGTGATGAATCTCGCTGCAATCATAAGGCTAACAGGAGAAATCGTTTATTTCGCGATTGTCTTGATCATTATGCGGAAAATCGTGTTACAAAACCGTAATCCACTCAAGACCTTGTCGTGGATTTTGCTGCTTTCGTTACTTCCTCTGTTAGGTATTGTCATTTATTATGTTTTCGGACAAGATGCCCG
>JAISKG010000250.1 GCA_031261015.1 Dysgonamonadaceae bacterium
AATACTTCCTACGGAACGCCGTGCGCTCTTGCTTATGAAAGATTTGGCACTTGTAGAAGGTGATTTTGCTGCCGCCAACCGTCTCGATGCCACTTGCGATTCGATAGATAAAGTGATGACAAATGATGCTGTTTTGCTTGCTGCCGAAGAATTGAACATAAAATATGAAACCGAAAAGAAAGAACTCCAAATCATCGCCCTTGAAGATGAAAAGAAACTGATGATTTGGCTCGGAATTGCCGGAGGCGCGGTATTGCTGCTGGCTTTGGCAGCGTTCTTTTTCCTCTGGCGATGGACGGTGCAGAAGAAACGCCTTGCCGAAAGCCAAAGGGAATTAGCCGAGCAGCAGGTAAAACAGTTGGAGCAGGAAAAGCAATTAATCGCCACGCAAGCCGTACTCGACGGCGAAGTGCAGGAACGCACCCGCCTCGCCCGTGACCTGCACGACAGTCTGGGAAGCATACTTGCCGCCACCAAATACAATCTGGTAGATATAAAGCAAATCGCCACGCTTGGCGAAAAAGACGTGAAATGTTACAACACGGCAGTAAGCCTGCTGGACGATTCGATGAACGAGATGCGCCGCTTAGCCCACCACCTGATGCCCGATGCGCTTTCCCGTTTCGGACTAAAACCGGCGATAGGCGATTTTTGCGACGCACTTCCTACGGTACAGTTCGTATGGTACGGCGACGAATCAAGGCTCGATCCGAAATTAGAAGAAGTCGTTTACCGTATCGCCCATGAATTGATTAGTAACGCTTTGAAACATTCCGGCGCATCGCATATCCTTGTGCAAATCGTGCAGGAACTCAGCCGTATCGCCCTCGTCGTACAGGACGACGGCAGCGGCTTCGACCCGGAAACTGTTACCGCAGGCATGGGATTGTCAAATATCCGAATCCGCGTAGCTTCATTCGGCGGCATTATAAATATTGATTCAAAAGTAGGCGAGGGAACGGAAGTCAATATTGAATTTTCAATTACGAATTACGAATTAAAAATTACGAAGAATGAAAAAAGATAATTTGATACAGGAAAAATCATTTGCCTTTGCAATCAGGACAGTGAAATTATATCAATACCTGTGCGAAGAAAAAAAAGAATATGTTTTGTCTAAACAATTACTTCGCAGTGGTACTTCTATCGGGGCAAACATAGAGGAATCAATAGGCGGACAATCCGACAAGGATTTTCTGTCAAAAATCAGCATCAGCTATAAAGAAGCAAGAGAAACCATTTATTGGATAAAACTGTTGTTCGCCACAGGATATTTGAATGACATTCAAACACAGAGCATGTTGTCTGACGCCGAAGAAATATGCAAAATTCTCGGCAAAATCCAAATAACACTAAAAAAACGTAATTCGTAATTTTTAATTCGTAATTGATATGATAAAAGTGGCAATAGTAGATGACCACCATATAGTTCTCGACGGCATGGAAAAAATCATTGCCGAATCGGGTATCGCCGTACTGACGGGAAAAACGGGTACGGTAGCCGGATGCCGGGAAATGCTGAAAGCCGGGCAGCCGGATGTGCTGATGCTCGACGTGGGCTTGCCCGACGGTAGCGGTATGGACTTGTGTCCCCAACTCAAAGCGGAATACCCGGCAATGAACATACTGATGCTGACCAGCTACGCCGAATATACGGTCATCTCACACACGCTCAACAACGGCGCATCGGGCTATATCCTGAAAAACGCCATGCCGGAAGAGATCGTTGAGGGTATCCGCGCGGTAGCCTCCGGCAAGCGGTTCCTGTGCGAAGAAGTCGATATATTGCTGAAAAAGGAAAAATCACACAGCATCGTGCTTACCCGCCGTGAACACGAACTGCTTAAACTGATAACACAGGGGCTTACAAGTACGGAGATAGCCGACAAGGTATGCCTCGGTTACGAAACGGTACGCAGTTACCGTAAAAACCTTCATATAAAACTTGGCGCACACAATATCGTCGAACTGACACGGATAGCGTTGGACAGGAAATTGGTATGAAAACCTGTTTTTTAGGGGCTAACAAAGAAATTTTTTGTACCTTTACAAAACGAAAAAGTCATAATTTGTAAAATGAATCGATCATAAACTAACAATACCATGAAACCCAATCAAAAATTCCTCTTAATCGCCTTCTTATTCCTCGCTTCTTCGTGGAATTTATACTCCAACGGCGGCCCTATCGACGGCAGCATCATCTACAAAACCGGCGATCCTCACTTGCTGCAAATCAGCGATGTAGAATTAATTAGCGAAAAATTGGAGTTGTCGATCCACGACGATTTTACCGATGTACATGTCACTTACCGCCTGCACAATCGTTCCAACCAGCTACTCAATAAGATTTATTACGGCTTTCCGGTCGATTATGTCTATAGCGATTGTTGCGACACTTTACTGACGGAAGATTATATTCATTCTTTAGTATTCAAATACAATGGAAAAAAGTTGACAATCACGGATGCGCCGATCAATCCCAACAAAACGTATAAAGGAGTCGATTTTCCCAAACTTTCCACGGACAACGGCGAATATGCAAATTGGCAAATCGAGACCATGAAAAGAAAATGGTTCTATACACAATTCTCTATTCCGGCCAACGATTTAATTACTCTGGAAGTCACTTATACCTTGAAAAACAGTTTTGAAGATTGGGCTACTTCCAAATCTTTTTATACTTCTTATAGCGACAGAAAATTATCTTACGATTTCTCTCCGGCCGCTTATTGGGGAAACGGCATCGTGAAAGATTTTCAAGTGATTATCAATTCGTCCGAAAATCTTCAAATAGCAGGGCTTTCGTTGAAACAAGAAAAGAATGTTTATACTTTTTCTCAAGTTGATTTTGATTTCCGAAATGCCGATCCTTTAACTATTTCTTACGACGTCAGCGCGAAAAAATTGTCGAAAGAATTTAATTCCCTCTTACTGAAAAGAAAAAATATTCAATCGATAAAAGCCTCATCCTCATTGAAAAATTATCCGGTGGAAAATTTGCTTGACCGAAATCCGGCGACTGCATGGGCGGAAGGACGTCCCGATTCAGGTATCAACGAATGGATCGAAATTGTGCCGGATTCCAACTTTAGTATCGCGGGCGTTCTGTTGGTCAACGGCTACACCAAATCGGAAAAAACGTATTACGAAAACAACCGGATCAAACAATTAAAAGTCAAGATTGATTATCCTGAGGAAAATTATTGGGGCGATCCGGACGACGGGTACATCATCGATCTGGAAGACCGCCCGTATCAAGCGATTGACAAAAATAATTTTGCTGCAATGGCTACCATCTTACTGGACGGCGGCGACGGCGGACGGCGAATCAAAAAAATCCGGCTGACGATCTTAGATGTTTACAAGGGAACGACTTACGATGATACTTGCATTTCGGAAATATACGTATCCGGTTATAATTGGGCTGATTATTAATTCTGCTATTTTGCAGGCTCAAACGACTGTCAACGAGCAAATTCATTTTTTCCGGCAGGGCGAAATTTTTTCAATTCCTTTGCCGGATAGTATTTGCTTATTGCATCCCGAATATGAAAATACCGATCAATTAAAGCAGGTAAAACCAATTCATTATCGCGTTTCTGCTCCGTTTCCATCTGTTGTTCTGGAAGATAGTTTGGTTTTGGGCTGTTATTTAGTGACTCCCGCGCATTTGTTTGCTGTCGATTCGGTGTTGAGCGTTTATCACATTTTGGAAAAATATCCGGAAGTACAACAAATTATAATCACGCGAAGCCACAACTATTTAGGCTATTTGGAAGAAATGTTGAACGTTCCGTTCGTTCTTCCGCCCCGTCGATTGAAAGATGGTAAACATCAGACAGACGAGCGTTTAGCGGTCGATTGCGCCGAATTGGCGATTTACGGACGCCGCCGGCAAGGTTACGTCGTTCCGTATTGCGGCCCGAAAAAAATTGCCGAATATCTGGTTCCCGCTCAGCGGTTTCAACCCGGAACGATCATTCATTTCGGTCATCAAGTTTCCGTTTTGTATGAAGATCGCGGGCAACCCGGCGTTCTCGACGGCGAAGATTTATTGATTCATGCTTATAAAGATAAGGCTGAGATCATCGCGTTGAAAAACACGGATTTAGATCGTCGGCCTTACCGGTTGTATGATTGGAAATAAAAAATAGAAATTGATGCTGAACGAGCCGTCGCCATTGGTCGGGACCATATTCCCAAATTTACTATCTTTGCACGCACAAACTCTATTCAATCATGAAAAAATATTTGATAATAATCGGCCTCGTTCTTTTCTTAGCTAATTGTCAAAATAATAAGCAAGAGGCTCAGGCCAGCCTCGAAAAAGCCCGCGGTTTCTACGAAAAAGCCGAATATGGCTCAGCAAAGCAAGTTTTGGATGAAATCAAAACTAATTATCCAAAAATCACCGATTTACAAGAAGAACGCTTGCATTTGATGCGTTTGATCGAACTCAAGGAACAAGAACGGAATTTAAATTATTGCGATAGCATGCTGATGATTTTTCAGAACGAAGCGAGCCGTTTTCCTAAAGAAAATCCGACGGCTTCGGATGATTCTCAACCACTGAGAATCGGCGTTAATGAAGATGGCGGAATGTATATAATCAGCAGTTACACAGGAGCAACGCCTTTGCATCACAACCAACTCAAAATTTCGCTCGTTTCGGGCGAATACGTCGAAACCGAAGCCA
>JAISKG010000267.1 GCA_031261015.1 Dysgonamonadaceae bacterium
ACACTTCGGGATTTGATGTTCAAGACCATTTTCCCAGTGTCAAGAAAACGGTAGAGATGCCTGTTGGGGAACAGTTTGGTTCACGGGGTTTTCCCGATGTCAGGAAAACCCCGAATACAAGGTTAGGTTTTCCTGATGTCGGGAAAACCAAAAAAATTATAGATTACCAACTATCTCGCTATGCCTGCTATTTGATTGTTCAAAATGGCGACTGTTTAACCCGTCATTGCGGGCTTGACCCGCAATCCCCCATACAAACAGGGGCTTCCTGCTTTCGCAGGAATGACGATAGAGAAAGGAGGATTGTAACATGAATGATACTTCATATATATACTTTATGAGCAACACATATAATAATGTTTTGTATGTTGGCGTAACGAATGACCTTGTACGCCGAGTAGCAGAGCATAAAGCAAAAGTAAACAAAGGTTTTACATACAAATATAATGTGGATAAACTTGTTTATTTTGAGCAATATAATTTGATGACATATGCTATTGCTCGTGAAAAACAGTTGAAAAATTGGAAAAGGGAATGGAAAAACGCATTGATTGTCAAAGAAAATCCGGAATGGAAAGATTTATCAGAGTCAATAGGGGTTGATAAAGAATATATTGATGCAGTAAAGTCGCATTATCAGGAGATTGCGGGTCAAGCCCGCAATGACGAGAATGCAAGTGACATTATGCCCGAAGATTTACCAACACCCGAAAAAGGAATTATAGCACTCGAAAAAGAGGCAATAAAAAAATTGAAAGAGAAAAATAAGAAAATAATGACAGATGAATAATCTATGCCCTCACTCCAACCCATAGAATACGATAAACTGCCGCTGTATGCGATTGGTGATTTGCAAGAATGAAAATTTAGCATTAAATTAGTAGAATTGAAAATATCAAAACTTTCCGCTCCCTTTCTTTGTTATATATCTGAAATATTTTTTTACTTTTTAAACTATCAAAAAAATGAAAACAAAACTGTTATTATGTGGTGTTATGTTATTTGCAGCTATTGCATTTAACTCGTGTAAACCCAGCGATGAAGAGTTGAAAAAAGCGGTAAACACCAGCTTGAACGCATTACCCTCGACCATCTCTTCGGATGTAAAAAAAGGAGAAGCTACGTTGAGTGGAATCGTTGAATCGGACGAATTGAAAGCGGAAGCCGAAAAACTCGTCAAAGACGTGAAAGGAATCAAATCGGTTGTGAACAACATCGAAGTGAAACAACCTGAACCCGAACCGGTGATCAATCCCGACACAGTATTGAGCAGCACGATTTCTTCGTTGATTGCCGCCGGCGGCGATGCCTTCAAACAAGTGATCGTGAACGTAAAAGACGGTGAAGTAACCTTGACCGGTTCCGTAAAAAAAGCTGATTTGCAAAAGGTGATGCAAATCGTAAACGAAGCTAAACCGAAAAAAGTTAACAACTTACTAAATATCATCAAATGAGTTTGCAAGATAAATACAGCCAACTCGTGGCGTACGCTCAATCTTCCAATGTAAGCAACTTGAGTGTGATTGAAAAAGACAATGTATTGTACATCAGCGGCGAAGCATCGACCAGCGTGAAAGACCAACTTTGGACAATCTACGATCAAATCGATCCGGATATGCGTTCGGGCGACTTGGTGCTGAACATCACGGTCGCTCCCGGCTCCGAAGAAATTTACGAAGTAAAACCCGGAGATAATTTAAGTAAAATTGCAAAAAATTATCCCGGCATGACCTGGCAAAAAATCTTTGAGGCAAACAAAGATATTTTGAAAGATCCGAATATGATTCATCCGAAGCAGAAATTGAGGATTCCGCTATAAATAAAAAGGCTGCCTGAAAAGACAGCCTTTTTTATTTCAAAACGGATACCCGATCGCCACATAAAAGCGCGTATCTTTCCAAAACCGGTTTTTAAGCAATACCCAGCGCTCGCTTTCTTCCTGCGCCGGATCGCGCACTTTCCACCCGAAATCAAATCGCAGGATCAGAAAACTCCAGTCAAAACGGAGGCCGGCTCCCGCGCCGATCGCGATCTCCTTATAAAACGTATTCCATTGAAAATATCCGCCGGGCTGGTTGGGATAATCGCGGATCGTCCAAATATTTCCGGCATCGACAAAAACAGCAGGTTCAAACCACGACAGCCAGCGATAACGATACTCGGCGCTTCCAATCAACGAAATATCGCCGACGTGCGTAGTCGGGTCGCCATCCTGCCCCCGGTTAAACGAACCCGGCCCCAAATACCTTGTGCTCCAACCTCGCACGCTGTTCGGCCCGCCGGCGTAATACCGTTTTTCAAACGGCAAAATCGTGGAATTGCGATAAGGATAAGCCACTCCCCCACCCCAATGAAACGCCACGCTCGACCGCGTATCCAAACGGAACGTGTAGGCCAGATCCAAATCGCCTTTGGCATATTGCGCGAAGGGATTGCCCATCACCGAATATTGCCCGTCAGCGTTTTGAGAAGCATGGATCGCGCTCGCCAAAGCATGCAAAGCATTGCCCGAAGTTTCTGCGCCAAAACGGATGGTGTATAAAAGCTGCCGCAACAGCCCATTGTTGGCATTCGTAAAAATAATCGAATAATTCATTCCGGCAGTAAATACATTGGCATAGCTATATTTCGTCAGCGAATCGACTTTATTATCCAAATAATCTTGAAAACCGGCGGAAACCCAAGGCATGTTCACATAGTTCACATCCAGCAAACTGAGCGAGTTAACAACATTATGCTTTCGTCCTGTCCAACGAATTTTCCAATTGAAATTAAAGAAGTTACGGATATATTCGGGACGTCGTTGCAAATCGTAGCCCAAGCTGTATTGCGTTTGTGTATTGAAATTCTGATGCAACAGCGCACCCAAATACGGGAGATGCACCGTTGGAAACATGAGCGAAGGTTTCAACCGCCATTCATAATAACTGTGATCCAATTCGCTGTTATCCGAATTAAACCCAACAAATTCGTAAGCGCCCCGCATGTTGAGATTGAAAGTTTCGGAACCGTTGAACAAATTCAAATGCCCGTAAGTCACATCGAGAGCAACGCCCAGATCGCCCGCTTTATTTGTACCTTCCACAGCCAGTTGCAACGAATGAATATTACCGGGCGTGAGGTAAATAGTACAATCTAACAAGGTGGAATCGGGATAATTTCCCGCCGTATATTGTAAATCCGCTCGACCGACACAGTTCATCGCACGAAACAAATCGACGGTTGATTGGCCGCGACGCTCGCGAAACAAATCATTCGGACGAACCAAAATTTTGGAAGCAATCACCGAAGGCCGCAAAAAATGCAAACTGTCGTAATAAATTGTGATTCCTTTGTAATCAATTGAATCTGAAACTTTATAATTCCCTTTATCTATCGGATCGTAACCGCTGAGAACTTTGATTTTTTCGACCGTATAAGGAATCATCAACGAACTATCCAACAAAATCAATGATAAATCCACCTGATTGGATCGTAAAGTCGTATCAGCTAAATAATGCAGATTATCTAAAGTGGAAGCATAATATCCTTGATTGCGTAAGCGGGTATTGTTGCGGATCCGTTCTTGCTCCAGCAAATTCATATCAAATAAATTACCTGTTTTAAGCGAAGGTTTTGGGACTCGAGAACGATTAGCGAGCAAACGGTTATTATTCGTTCGCCGCCGTTTTAATTCAGGAATATCAATCCCATAACGGCGTATCCGGTAAGGCTCATTGTTCGTGATTTTGTAAGTCACCATCATTTTTTTTCCAACGGAATCAGTCAAGGCGTTGACTTGCGCGTGAAGATAACCCATGTTCTGTAATTGCATAGTTAATTCATCGACCGACAAGTGCATCAGACTGCGATTATAGATCACGGGCGCTTCACCCATTTTCCGAATTGTTTTCTTCAACCAATTGGAATCGTTACTAACTGATTGATAAATTATTATACCTAATTTAGAACGATTAGGCTGTTGTTGAATATAAGGCAACAGCACGGTTTCGTCAGCTCCTTTGTCGGTCATTTCCATCTTCACCTGATCCAGCAGGTAATAACCGTCGGGAATACGTTTTGTTGTGGAGCAAGCCATTAAAAAAACGCCATAAATGATCACTATACCGATACGCAGTTTCATTTTTCTTTTCTGAAATAATCAAACAATTGGCGGAAAGTTCGTCCGCTCCGTTTATAGGCAAGGCCGACTCCCTGTGTCGTCTTAGCACGTTCAAAATATTGATTATTTGTTATGTTATAAGCTTTTAGCAGGAGATTTCCCGAAGAAACCAATTTGTATTCCAAATCAAAATCGCCGGTAAAATTATTCGTTTGGTTCGGATTACTGTTGAATCCCAAGGTGCTGTTGATCGTTAAGCGATTGTTAAATAAACGGGTAGATATATTCACGTCCATATTCATGTCGTTAAAACTTCCGTCGCTGCCATGCAGATCGGTTCCGATCGACCAATTTTCGCTTAATACGCTCGACAACAGACTGTTTAATTGCGTTGTAATGGACGAGGAAGCCAAAGTCGTCCAAATCTGATTCGACGACGAAGCCATATTATCGGAATTGACCGGATAAAAAGCGCCCAAAGCCAGCAAATAAGCTATTTCCTTAATTTTTGCATCATCTGTATAAAGTAAACCGCTCACTTTCCGTTGAATTTCATCCGGTTGATTAGGGAGTAAGATATTATATTTCAATTCCATTTGATTGAGACTTCCGGTAGCAGTCAACGCACATTCGACCGGTATTTTGGTGGAAGCCAAGCCGATGCTTTCAAAACTCGGGTCCAAGGTTGTAAGATCGGCGCGTAAATTGTAGAGCGCAGTAAGATCGAAAGTGGTAGCCATCGGATTGCCGACAAAAGTCAATTTTCCGCCTTCCTGCACGGTAAACGTTTTTTTCGTGATATTAGCCAGCGACAGGCTTGCCAGCGAGAGGCTTGCTTTTCCTGTCGTAATCGTGTAATCGCCCAACAAATTCATGGAGCCGTTGTTCAAATCGTAAGAAAAATTCATAGAGCCGTTGCCCGCAACCTCGGCCACATCTCTCGTAGTCGGATTAAAAACCGCGCCGACCGTCAAGCTCGGATCCAGCCAGAAAGCAATATTCAGTTTCAACGGCAAAGTAAATTTTTCTTTCTTTTTCCGGCCGGATTCCGCCGTAAGTTCCTGTTCGTTTTCCGTATGAATAAAAGTAATGCTGTTGTAAGTTTCCGCCACACTGGACGTCGGAACATTGACACGCACATACGAATGATCGGCATGCAGCATATTTCCGGAAATCAGCCAATCTTTGTTGTTCTTCTTCACGCTCAAAATCCCGTTAACCCAAAGTTTGCCGAAAAACAAACTGTCGATCTGCGAAGCGTTATCCAAAGCCAAAAAATTACTCAAACTCAGATTGATAGCCGGATTGAAACCGGTAAAATTCCGATGGCTCACCTGCCCGTTGGCAACCAAAGTATGATCTTCCTTGTCGCGAATCGTAAATCGCTTTAATTGAATCTGATCCGGACTTACATAAATCGAATCGCTCGTGGTAAAGAAAGTATTGAGCATCCGCACGCCTACGCGCGCGCTATCGAAATAAACCACACCGTTGACCGACGGTTGCCGCAGCCGCCCATCGATTTTCAAATTGGCATTGAGCGTTCCGTCCAAACCATACAAACTGCTTTGCAGATAAGGATTTAGCCATTGCAATTCCATGTTGCGGATATTAGCTGTCAAAGCCAACGAATCTTTTTCGGGTCGCACAAAGCCCATAATCACAGATGGTTCGTTCCCTGCTTTGCCTAAAGTCGCTCGCAAAGCCAAGCCTTTTCGCTCAGAATTCCAGATACTTCGCAACGTTAAATCGCCGATCGCATTGCTGTCGAACAAGATGTCGCGAATCGCAAATCCGCGCGACAAAACGAGCGGCGCCGACAACAGTCGCTTGCCCAGAATTTCGCCGTCGGCCATGCCCGAAAGCGGGAATGGCGTTTTCATCGCATTGAAAATCGTTCCCAACTGAAATTGCGAAACCGTCAACTTCAAACTGTCTGTGTCTGAGCGGGAAATCGTTCCGTCGGCGCGCACATATTCCGATCCCGAATGATCGAGCCAAAAATTATGCACCAAATAACGGTTATCCTGCACTTCAATCTCGGCAGGATGCAACTGAAAATCAGTTTCATTCAATACTAAGACAGTGGGATTCAATGAAATATTCATATCCGGGAAAGAAGATCCTTGCTTCGGAATAAACGCAACTTCGGCGTCGATACTGCCATCCACATCGTAAGCCGCCGAACGGTTATCCACGTTGAAAATAAACGCTAACCGATTGTCTTTGTTCGTCAAAGAAAGGCTCAATTGCAAAGTATCGCGATCCGAAAATTGTGTATATGCACTCGCCGAAAGTCGCAACAATTGTCCGTCATCATTATATTTTCCGATGAAAAGAGCTGAATCGGGAACTGCTTCCGGCAAATCCAAGATACGGGTCAGGGAATGCGCGTTGTGGAGCGAAAAACGGAAACTCAGATTGTCGGCAAAAGTATCTGGCATTGCCTTGCGCAATTGTTTTTTCGGGAAAAACATCGGGAAAGCATTGATAAACGATTGCATCACACCTTTATAAGTAAATGCGCCATCGGCATTTCCGTTCAAAATCAGCGACGAAATATCCAAACGCTTTTTGCTGCTGTCGGTCGCCAAATAACAAAAACGCACTTCCGGCTCACGGAACGAACCTTTATCCGTATGCAACGCAAAACGATCAACATACAAATCCAAGGCCATTTTTTCAGGATTCAATCCGTTGACATCCAAGCGGATATTCCCGGACAAATACGTTTTTGTATAAGAAGTTAAAAAATGCAACGGTTCTAAATAAACCGAATCCAACTGCGCCGTCAAATGCGCTTCCGAACGCTTGCCGCCGAAAAAAGCCGAGCCGTCGAGCGACAAAGGCACATTGGCATCGCGGCTCCGTAATTGTCCTTGCAAACGATTGCGATCGTAGGTCGCTTCGGCTTCAATAGTATGATATACATATCCGTTAAAATCCAAGCGTTCGACTTGAATATTTCCCGTCGCTTGAATATGAGCTGAAGCATCGGTTGTTCCTTTCGCATATAATTGAAAATCAGCTGTCCCAAACAAAGTATCCTGCAAAATTGTGCGTAAATCCAACTGGGTAGCAGTGAGGCCGGCGTCGAAATGCACCGTTTTTGTCTGCAAATCGTAACCACCTGTCCCTGCGAGGCGAAGCCCTCCCCTACCCGTCTGTGCCGCCAGATCGACCGACAAATCCGGTAAAGTTCCATCCAAACGTCCGGTTAAGTAAACGGATCCTGCATCGACCGGCAATTTCAACTGCTCTCCGCCGGAAGAAAGAAAATCCAATAATTGCCGCATACCTTGCGAATCGGCCGAAGCGCGATCCAAACGCAAATGAACCGGTGTAGTTTTCCAATCGTGAAAATCGTGCATCAAGCCTTGTAAACTCAATCCGATATGCGAACCGTAATCAATTGTTAATTGGGAAATTGAAATTTCAGGCAAGGTTCCGTCGAGCATTCCCGACAACACAAAATCTTCCGTCAGCGAAGCCAGCTTCGGATAAAACATTTGAATATCCTGCGGATGAATCCGGTTTTCTTGCAATAAAATCCAATAGGTATCCTGTTCCAGACAAGCATTTTTCAGCGCAATTTCGCTGTGCGGCAACGAAATTTGCAAATCTTCCAAAATATAACGATCGTCTTCCGATTGAAATCCGGCAGAAAACCGATTTAGAATAAAACCGCTCTTTTCTTTGAACGACAAAGAATTAACTGCACTATCCATTTTCTTCGGATCCAAAGAATTAAGATCCACATTCGCCTGAATATCAGAAAGCAAGAGATGGTTATAATCTATCGTCTCATCCATCGCCTCCAGTTCAGATAAAACATCATACCGAACTTGCCCGTTCACCAATTTCACATCGTGAATCTTGATCAGCAACGAAGAAGAAGTAGAGTCGGGATTTTCGGAAGCAAAAGCATCCAGCAAAAATTGAAAATTATATTCCGATTGCGGCTCTTTTTGAGTGATGTGAAGTGTCCAATTTTCTAAGGCCACACTTTTGATTAATAATTGATTATCCAATAATTTCCAAAGATTGAACGAAACCGAAAGCTCGCCGGCCGACAGCAAAGTATCGCCACTCAAATCCTCAACATACACGCCTTCCAATGCTAAACGATTAAAGGGAATAAAACGTAATTCATCTATAATCATCAAATTATGCGTTTTCTTCCTGATTTCACTCAGCGCAATGTCCTTGATTTTTTGTTGCACCGGCGGCAGCCATAACAAAAGATACGCCAGTCCGGTCAAAGCGACAAAACTAACTCCTGTCCATAATCCGATGCGAGCGATTCTCTTAATTCTCAACTTTTAATTTTCGATTAACTAAGGCAAAAGTAGAGTAATTAAAAGAGAAAAGCAAATGATCGAAAAAAAATCTGTTAATCCTTTTTTTGTAGGTTAATTCTTTTTTCCGAATATTTTTTATACCTTTGTATCCTAGTATAGGATACTTACTTAAAACTTTAAAACAAACATTTATGAAACCCAAGTCTTTCGGGGATTGGACTCCTTTGAGGAGTTTTTTCCTGTTTTTGTTATTCCTTTATGGAGGAAATCTGCAAGCACAACCGCCTTTAAAAGCTTCACCATTAAACATTTTTACTTTACCGGGACAATCGGTTAACATCGACGTATTGAACAATAGCGAATTAGGTTCCTGCGGAATTTCCGGAACGCTTGTTAATGTCTTAGGCGCCGCTGCCGCTCCCGGAACGTTGCAACATGGAACAGCTGTCTTCGTGGGAAACAACATCGTTTATATTCCCGCTACCGGATTTATCGGGCAAGACAGCCTGAAATACCGCCTGACCTGCGGAACGAAAACTTCCGACGCGATTATCTACATCAACATGAACGACAAGCCGGATGTGGTAAAAGACAATGCTTGTACGGTAGCTGCCCAAATGAAAAACTGGACGATCGGTTACAGTTATTTTTTCGATCCTTCTTGTTACTTGGCAAGTTACACTTCCGCAGTAACCGGCGACATCGACAACGACGGCATTGTGGAAATCATCTGTGTAGCCAAACCGGATGGAGATACCGCAATCGATGGAGTCGGACGATCGGCGCCTTCGCTGGCGATTTTCAAAGGCAATAACATCAGCGCACCTTGGCGGGTTTTCAATACCGTGCACCGGTTCAGCTGGTCGGCTAATCAGAAATTAAGTCTTTGCCGAACCAAAATCAATAACAAGGACACTACTTTAATTCTGGTAGAAGAAGGCGATTACTATTTACGAGCATACAATTATCTGGGGCAAAATGTATGGACAAGCAGTGATGTATATCACGCTCCATATAGTAATTATAATGATTATATGCGCAATTTTTTAATCACCACTTTTGCCGATTTCAACAAAGACGGTATTCCCGAAATTTTGGTCGGAAGTAAAGTGTTTGATTCGGCTACGGGAAATCTGCTTTGTTCAATCGCCGATACCAATCCCGCAGATCCGTCTATCGCCGCCGACCTTTTTAATACAGGAACTTTGAATTTTGTCACAGGCAATCGAATTTATGACGTAAGCCCTTCCCTGAACACTTTAACCTTACGAAAAACAATCACGCCGCCGGTCATTACAAACGCAGATCCGGAATATACTTCCGCTTCTCCGCTTACCGGCGCTGCCGGCGGACGGGTTTCGGCCGTTGATATCGACCACGACGGCAAACTGGATTTGGTCATTCTCTGTACCGTTGATACGTCGCCTTATTATTCGGTATTATATGTAGCCGATCCCGTAAGCGGAGCAATCAAGGCTTCCAAATATATACCGAATGCCGGTTACGCCTGTTATCCGTTTATCGGAGATATAGACGGAGACGGAAATATTGAAATCGTAATCATTAAAAATCAGACGACTGCCGCAAGCGCTCATACATACATGATTGCTTACAAATATGACGGCAGTTCCGTGTTGCAAGAATTTTGGAGATTAACTCACAAGGATAATTCCGGATCGACCGGACTGACCTTGTTTGACTTTGATCAGGATGGAAAAGCCGAAATCGTTTACCGCGACGAACAATATTTGCGTATCATCGACGGAACGGCCGACGGCGATATTCGTTATACGGATCGAAATAAAGCTATTTTCCCCAATACTTCCGGAACATGCACCGAATATCCAATCGTGGCCGATGTGGACGGCGACGGACAGGCGGAAATCATTGTCCTTGGCGGAAGTTCTTTAGCTCCCGGTTCCAATGCAAATTTACGCGGCGCTTTGTGGGTCTTCAAATCCGCCGATCCTGATTCGCCCTGGGCGCCCGCACGCACGGTTTGGAACACGCCTGCTTACAATCCCGTTTATGTGAATGAAGACCTTTCTATTCCGGCTTATCCACTCAATCCGGCGACCCGCTTCATCGATAAAAACGGCGAATATCTCCAGCCTTTCAATAATTTTCTACAGCAATCTACTTTACTCAACGGCGAAGGGAAAATGCTCCGTTATGGCCCGAAATTGGAATTTGTTAATCCTTCCAATCCAGTGGCTTTTACTTATCCCGGAACGTTGGGAGCCAATTCCGTTAATGTTAGCTTTTCCGTACTCAATACGGGAGATGACGATTTTGTAGGTCCCTTGTATATCAGCGCGTATTTGCTGAAAAACGGAAACTTTATCTACCTCGGCACTTATGTCAAAGCCGGCGATGTTCCGGTGGGAACACCCGTCCCTGTTGGTTACACTTTGGACTTTTCGGTCGCAGGATTCAGCGGCGATCCGCGCAACTTCATCCAATTCCGCCTCAATGATAAAGGAAACGGCGTAGGTAAGGTAGGCGACAATCTGCCTGAACAATGCACCTATTTCGGTAATTTCAGTAAAGCGCTTTTCGGCGCACCCGACTATACTCTGTGTCCCGGAGAAAACACCATTTATTTCTATCCCCAGAATAACAGCGCGTACAGCTATGTTTGGTACAATACCAATCCGGCCATAGGAAATCCGGCTCCGATACAACCCGACGGTGAATCTTACACTTTCACCAAAAGCGCAACCAAAGTTTCGGAAGTCTTCTACGTCGAAGTTTACGACCGTTCAACCGGAGCGAAGGAAAATACTTACACCGTCAAAACGTTCCTCGTGCCGGATACATTGGTCTGGACGGGAACTGTCGATTCGGACTGGAACAATGCCGGCAACTGGAATTATCCCGGCAGTCTCGATTACGCCTCGCTGGGTTCCGATGCCAAGTATAAAATTCCGGGAACTTGTACGAACGTACTCATCGCATCGGCAACGCCGGCTTATCCTAACTTAAGTAATTATTCCAGCGATATTCATTCAACGCCGGTATGCAACCGCATTCATTTCGCACCCAACGCGGAAGTCGCCCGCACCGACACGCTGCTTTACAACGAGGCTTACGTCGATCTGACGTTGAACACACATCAATGGTATATGATTGCTCCTCCGCTGAAAAATACATATACCGGCGATTATTACATTACGCAACCCAATCCTTATGTTGACGACCGGCTGTACGAACCGATGTTCTTCAACGCGCCCAATCCCCAAACGCTGACAACGGCGGTCGCTACATGGAGCGGACAGTTCAATAACTCGGATGTTCTTTTGGGCGCCGGGCAAGGGATGGCGATCTGGTACAATAAATTGGATCAGGAATATACGTATCACAATCCGGTGACGACACATTTACCGAAATCCGATCCTTACTTCCGTTACTACAGCGACGTACCGCCTCATGCGCCTACTCTCTGGAGCAGTTCGCTGAATCGCACGGATAATCACCGTTTTATTTACGAACCGTTGGCTACCAACGGATTGGTTCCGCTCGCTTTAGGTAATCAATCGGCAATCTCAGACGGGATGCCGGTGCTGATCGGCAATCCTTTCATGGCGCATTTGAATATGGATCAATTCTTAACCGCCAACAATTCGGAAATTTATGCGGGATATAAACTCGCTTCGGGAGTTGCGACAAGCGATGGCTACATGAACAATTTTGTTTCCTGGCAACGGGTAGGCTCAAACTGGATCTATACCGATTTGAGCGGTTCGACGACAAACCTCGGCGCTGCAGCTCCGGTTATCGCTCCGATGCAATCGTTTATTGTGAGCGCCAGAAAGGCCAATCCGCGCATCAACGCTCCGGCTGCCGCCGCGACAACGGCTCCCGCCGACCGCCTCAAATCGGCTGCAAGCGACGACCTCAAGATCTTTGAGATTACCGCTGTGAGAAACGACGAAACCCACAGCAAGGCGGTAATAATCTGGTGGAGCGAAGCCAATAACAATTTCAATGCCGATGAAGACAGTTACCGCTTGTTCCCTCAGAACGAAGATCCGGCCGTGATTGTCTATACGCGTTCGAGCGACGGTTATGCTTTGGATATTAATTCTTTCAGCGATTACAGCGAAGACATGGTATTGGGCGTCCGCACTCCCCAATCCGGACAGATTACATTGAAATTCGCCGGCGCGGAAAATTTCGCCGAAGATGTAACGCTTTATCTGAACGATACCAAGGAAGCGCGCACCATTAATCTGATGCTGCTCGATGAATATACGTTTACCAAAACGGCAGATGAAGATTTATTCCTTGAAGGTCGCTTTTTCCTGCATTGGGTTCCCAATACGCCTACCGGAATGGAGAATATCGAACGAAATCAAATTGCCGTTCAAGTATCCGGACGCAATGTCGAAATTCTTTCTAAAGACGGAACGCCGATTCGCAGCCTGCGGATCGACGACACGCAAGGACGAGCCTTAGTGAACGAACCGCATTACGGAGCGTCGAGCTATCATTTTACTGCGCCGGCTGCCGGCGTCTATCTCGTCAAAATTCAATCTCAAGTCAAAAAAGTTGTGGTTCGATAAAAAATAGAGGGGCGAAAAATTTTCGCCCCTCTATTTTTTACACCTTCTCCGCGTTCTCTGCGGTTAATCTAATACCGGCTCACCTGTTTCACCCCTTTTACCGCCTTTATCTTCTTAATCAGCGTATTCATCACCGAAGTATCACTCAGTGTCACGGTGATCGTTCCTTGAAACAAACCGTCGGACGAATCGACGTTAATACTTCGCAACATCATCCCATTCTCCTTGGCAATCAAGGAAGTAATATTGGTCACAATGCCGATGTCATCGTGTCCTACCACCTTCAGCGTGACAGGATAATTCGCGCCCGATTTGCCCGCCCAGCGCGATTTCACCACGCGATAGCCGTAACGTTGAAACAACTCCGGCGCATTCGGACAATTCATCCGGTGAATTTTAATTCCTTGCGAAGAAACAAATCCGAAAATCTCGTCGCCGTAAATGGGATTGCAGCATTTAGCCAAAGAATATTCGATGCCGGTCAGATTCTTGTCGATCACCAGCACATCTTCTTTTTTCGATTCTCCGCCCGGAACCGGCGCGAGGTAGTTTTCCACGCTCCGGTCGTTATGCTCGGTCAGTCCCTGCTCGCGTTTTTCTTGCTCCAAGTATTGATCAATCACTGAATTGACATCCAAATGATCGTTGGCGATGTCGGCGTAAAAATCGGTCACATGTTTATAACCCATTTTTTTGATCAAACGCATCAATTGCGCTTCGTCTTCGTCGATCTTACGGTTTTTGAAACGGCGATGCAATAATTCCTTGGCAAATTCGACTTGTTTTGCCGACTGTTCTTT
>JAISKG010000270.1 GCA_031261015.1 Dysgonamonadaceae bacterium
TTCAATCCCGAAACCGGCGAGCGAATCGTAGCTCATTCCAAAGACGAACCTCAACTGTATCAGGATGTTTTCGGTCACACTTTGGTTGAATTGGCTAAGCAAAACGACAAAATCGTAGGTATCACGCCGGCCATGCCGACCGGTTGCTCGATGACTTTTCTGATGAACGAAATGCCGCACCGTGCATTCGATGTGGGGATCGCCGAGGGCCACGCCGTCACTTTTTCCGCTGGGTTGGCCAAGCAAGGATTGTTGCCTTTCTGCAACATCTATTCATCGTTCATGCAGCGGGCTTACGATAATCTGATCCACGATGCAGCCTTGCAAAACTTGGATATGGCGCTCTGCCTCGATCGCGCCGGATTGGTCGGAGAAGACGGAGCCACGCATCACGGAGCATTGGATTTGGCTTACTTGCGTTGTATTCCGAACGTCACCATCGCTTCTCCATTGAACGAATGGGACTTGCGCAATTTAATGTTCACCGCAAGCCAACCGGGAAAAGGCGTTTTTGTGATCCGTTATCCGCGGGGAAAAGGCGAATTGAAAGATTGGGAATGCCCATTTACCGAATTGCCCGTGGGCAAAGGGAAAAAATTGAAAAACGGCAAAGACGTTGCAGTTCTGAGCATTGGACCAATCGGGAATAGTGCAAAAGAGGCGATTGCGAAAGCACAGGAAAAAGGTGTTGACGCCGCGCATTACGATCTAATTTATTTGAAGCCGATCGACGAAACCTTGTTGCACGAAATCGGAAAAAATTACAAACGCATCATCACAGTCGAAAACGGGACAATTCAAGGCGGCTTGGGCAGCGCGGTGATGGAATTTATGTCGGAAAACGGTTATACGCCTCAAATTCAACGCGTAGGAATCCCCGATCGTTTCATTCCTCACGGAAGTATTCCCGAACTCCAGCAAGTTTGTGGCATGGACGTTGAAAGCATCACAAACTTAATCCTCTCACAGTCATGAAGATCATTATCGGAGGAGCGGGTGAAGTAGGACTGCATTTAGCCAAATTGCTGGCGGCGGAAGATCAAGACATGATTTTGATGGATCCCGACGAGGAGAAATTAAATTTCCCCAGTAATACGGAAATTATGACGATCGTCGGTAATCCGACTTCCATTCGCGACTTGAAATTGGCCGGCATCAACGGAGCCGATATGTTTATCGGTGTCACTCCGGAAGAATCGACCAATATGACCGCCTGCATGCTAGCACATAACTTAGGCGCAAAGAAAACCATCGCGCGAATTAGTAACGAAGAATATTTGTTGCTCAAAAACACGGAATTTTTCACACATTTAGGAGTAGATTCCTTGATTTGTCCGGAAATTTTGGCTGCTAATGAAATCGTAAGCGCGCTCAAAACACCTTGGACACGCCAATGGTGGGAAATTGCCGGCGGCCTGATCCTGCTGGGAATTAAAATTCGCGAAAAAGCGCCGCTCGTCAACAAATATTTATATGACATCGGGCGTGAGCATCGCATTTACCACATTGTAGCTATCAAGCGCGGTAACGAAACTATTATTCCTCGGGGAAACGATCAAATCCTTGCCGAAGATATTTTATACATTACAACTACACAAGAATATATTAACGAAGTCAAAAAAGATACCGGCAAAGAAAATATCGACATCAACAAAATTACCATTATGGGCGCCGGCCGCATCGCTTTGAAAGTGTGCGAACAACTTCCGCATAATATCCAAATTAAATTATTGGAAATTAACAAAGAAAGAAGTTATCGCGTAGCCGAAAAAGTCGATAGCAACGTCTTGGTAATCAATGGAGATGGTCGAAATACCGACGTTTTGATTCAGGAAAACGTCAAAAATAGCAGCGCATTTATCGCTTTGACGGGCAATTCGGAAGCCAATATTCTGGCATGCGTCGCCGCTAAAAGTTTAGGTGTTCCGAAAACAATTGCCGAAGTGGAAAATATCGATTACATTCAATTGGCTGAAAAATTAAATATTGGGAATGTAATAAATAAAAAATTGATTGCTTCCAGCCATATTTATCAATTTTTATTGGATGCCGATGTTTCGTCGATCAAATGTTTGGCTGTCGCCAACGCCGATGCAGCCGAATTGGTGGCGCGCGCCGGTTCCAAAATCACGAAGAAGCAAGTGAAGGACTTACGCTTGCCACACGACTTTACACTGGGCGGCCGGATTCACAGCGGCAAAGCGGAAATCGTTCACGGCGATACGCTTATCGAACCGGGCGATCACGTAGTCGTCTTTTGTTTGAATACTGCCATGCGAAAAATCGAAGATTATTTCAATTAAGCGATTATGCAAAATTGGAGATTCAATTGGAAATTTATTGGACGCATAACCGGAGCGATTCTGGTTTTTGAATCGCTTTTTATGTTTATTTCTGCAGGAATTGCTACGTATTTCCAAGGAACAGATGCCCGCAGTTTCGTCGCATCTGCCTTTATTACACTGATTTGTGGTGCATGTATTATTCTTCCCACCGGATTTGAACGAATTAAAATTATCGGCAAGCGCGAAAGCTATCTGGCCGTCACGCTGAGCTGGTTGCTTTTCGCACTTTTCGGCGCGTTGCCTTTCTTTTTGAGTGGCGAAGTTCCGTCGTTTACTAACGCTTTTTTCGAATCGACATCGGGTATTACGACGACCGGTGCGAGCATTTTGACCAATATTGATTCCATGTCGAAAGGTTTGCTGTTTTGGCGCAGTCTGATGCAATGGCTTGGCGGTATGGGAATTATCGTTTTCTCACTGGCGTTGTTGCCGATTTTGGGCGGCGAAGCGTCGCTCCTGTTCGATGCCGAAGCCTCCGGATTGACGCACGACAGATTCCGGCCGCGAGTGGCGGAAATGGCTAAGCGTTTGTGGGCTATCTACTTGGGATTCACGGTGATCCTGATAGTTTTGTTGCTTTTGGGTCCGATGGGCAAATTCGATGCTCTTTGCCACAGTTTTACAACTGTTTCGACCGGCGGATTTTCGACGAAACAACTCAGTATTACTTA
>JAISKG010000004.1 GCA_031261015.1 Dysgonamonadaceae bacterium
AGTATTTTTGAATACACTTCCTTCATCGCCGATCAGATACAATTTTATATCGTCCAAATGCAAGGAAAGAAAAGCTTCCACGGCGAGAGCTACATTTTTCCGCGGGTCGCGCGAGGCCACCATTAAAATGTATTTTTCGCTGCTTTGCGCGCGGGAAATTTCATTGGTTTTTGCATCGGATTGCAACTGAGGCGCGACCGCATTCGGCACAACAAAAATCTTTTCCACCGAAATCTCCAAATCTTTCGCAATTTCTTTCTGTGAAAAACGGCTGACGGTAATTACCCGTTGCGCTTTTCGGGCGATCCAAGGCGTGAATATTCTATAAAACAAATTATAAGAAAAAGAAAACCATTGCGGATTTTCCCAAAACGACAAATCGTGAATTGTCGGGATGTGCGGCTTGTAACATATAGGCCCTAATCCGCTGAAACTGATCAGCAAAGCTCCGGATTTTTTCCGCATGAAACAATACAAGTCCCATTGCTCCCAAGCATGTGATTTCTTTTTTCCGTAATAGGTCACGGGAAAGGGAAAATCGTTTAGCTCTTCCAAAATTTTGGGAGCTACAACCATGATATTCATTCTGTTGCGGTACATTGCGCGGCACATTTCATAAGCGAAACGCGGAATGCCTGTCATCTTGTGTGTCAGGAACCGGCCGTTGATATAAATGATTTTTTTATCCATTGACTTGCTTGAAAAGGTTAAGCCACTGATCCATCACCGGTTCGAGCCGGTAACGTTCCGACGAGGCGCGGGCGGCCTTGCCCATCGTTTGCCGTAATGCTTCCGAAGCAAGCAAAGTTTGTATTTTTTCCGACAAAGCATTGACATCGCCGGCCGGAACGAGAAATCCGTTTTCTTCGTTGACAATCACATCTTTCGGTCCACAAGGCGCGTCGAATGCAACCAAAGGCAAACCGCACGACAAAGCTTCGATTAAAACCATCGGCAAGGCATCCAAATAGCGCGACGGAAAAACCAGCAGCGAACTGTCCATGTATTTTGCGTAAATATCGACTACCGGCGGATAAATCTTCACTTGCTTTTCCAAACCGCGATCTTTGATCCGTTGCCGGAGCAAATCTTTCTGATCGCCGTCGCCGTAAATACTTAATTTCCAGTCGGGATAATTGGCTGCAAATTTTTCCCATACTTCGATCAATTGATCAAATCCTTTTTCATACACCAAGCGGCCGACAGCAATCGCCTGCTTGCTCGTGCACGGCGAAGTTTGCTCCGGAAAAAACGGTAATGGATTCGGAATCACGGAAATATTGTGTTGATTTTTCCAGGAAGACTTTTCCTCGTGCGTTAAAACGACCAACTGCGCCAAACGCGCGCATTGCTTGCGTAAAGCGATGGTTCGTCGTTGCGCAATGAAATTAGACAACCAATCGTTCGACAATTTCCTCGCCATCAATTCGCGAAAATTTCCGGGAAAATGCAATTCACCGATCTTGACACTACCGTCTTTCAGGTCGTTGATAAATTCAATATCCAAGCCTAAAGTTGAAATGGTGATGTCGGGACGAATTTGTTCCAGCAAAGTCGTTAATTTTTGTCGATATTCCTTGATTTTCCGGTAGCGTGAAACGCATTTTTGCAAATACGATTCCTTGCCGAAATTTTCGTGAATACCAATATTCAAATGATGAAGTCGAACTTTGTCCGACAGCGGATAAAATACCGGCCGCCCCATTTGCTCGGTTGTGACGATCGCGACTTCGATCCCTGCTTTCTCGACCAAATAATTCGCTTTGACCGTGATTACCCGTTCCATCCCGCCGGAGTTGAACAAACCTCCGGGAAGTAAATAGACTACTTTCATCATTTATGCTTTGCTTTCGTCTAAAAGATTATAATGTTTAACTAAGTATGTGCAACCTAAGAACAGAAACAGTACTTCGGTTAAGTGTTGAACACCCAAAGCATTATCTTTAACGTGAAGGACTAAGATATACACAAACAGGATAATGAAAAATGCGCGGTCGATTCGTCCCGCCTTGTCGGCTTTGTTGGCGCGCGCTACCGCAACCGGCCGCATGAAATAAAGCCATTGATAAATAATCTGGCAAATCAGGAAGAAAACACCGCCGAAAATCAGCGAACGCATATAACCGGCATCCGTAAATGTATAAAATTCATTGCTGCGCCCGTTGATTCCGTGTCCGAATAGGATTGTATCATCCTTGATCGGGAAATAAAAAGCGTAGAACGTGGTATTTGTGGAACTGGTGCTCAAATGTCCCGTCGCGCTGTAATTGTAAAAAGCCTCGAATGCAAATTTAAAAATCTGATTCTCAAATGAATGCTGCTGTGCAGGCGAAAGTACGAAGAAATAAATTGCCAATATTGCCGGAATAAAAAGCAAGGCTCGCTTGGTAAACCGCGCAAGAATCACGATTGGGTCGGCCACAAAAAGGAAATAAAGCAGCAAGCCGAATCCGATCCCGACGAAACCGACGCGTCCCGTCAACATGATACCAACCACAATCAGCGTGAAAACCGCATAACGCATGTACCCGGTGATATATTTCTGATTTTCCATCAATTGCAACCGCATAAAAGCAATAAACGCCACGCCGTAGGCCGAGGGAAGCTCAAAGAAAATACTTCCCGACAAAGCGTATGCCCGAAAAAGGTCGATGTTCTTGTGCGGATCCTTGATAGCCGCCTGAATCTCTTCCGGCTTGATTGACATAAGAAAATCTCCTACCTCTGGAATCAAATAACCTAACAAGTGGATAAATCCTTGAACGGTAAAGGCATAACATATATATTTACAAGCCAGTTCAAAAGCTTCCGATTCTCTGTCTTCAATTATCAGGGGAAGAGCAAAAATTAAAGCGGAAATCATATAAAACTGCACGCCCAATCGCATAACGGTCACAAAATAAAATCCTTCGTGAAAAACGGTAATAGCGGTCGTAATCACTGCGAAAATTATCGTCGCAATCAAAATTCCCGCATTGTACCGGAAAAAGAAGTAGGTGAAAGGAATTGATTTCCGGGTGTAGAGATAATAAAAACCTGTCAATAATCCGGCTAAAACCACCGAATTATAGAGAAAAGGCATCTTGAAATTGAATACAATCAAAAAGATGATCGTGACTTTTAATGCTTCTTTCATTTGCTTTGTTTTTTTAACTTAAAACTGTCGGAAATAAGCTTTTGCAGATAAATGCAAAATCCTCGAATATATTTTTTTCGCAAAAAAGCGGTAGCAGGGAATTTTTTCGCCCGGAAAAAATTGTAAAAGCAAATCATCGAAAGATGATAAATCCACGGCGAATGCAACTCCGGATATTTTTGCCCGATTTGATTTTCCATCGCCTTTAAAATCTCGCTGACTTTCGTTTGTGTAGCTGTTTTCAAATCTGATGGAATCGACCGGTCGGTAAATTGGGAATAAATTCGTAATTCGTTTTCCGGTAAAGAGATGCCATATTGAGCCAAATAACGTTGATGAATTCCGTCGATCAAAGCGAATTTTTGTTCGAGTTTTTGCTCGTTCAACGAAGAAATCGAAGCAGCGTGCTTGCGGAAACGTAGTAAGGCTTCCGGCAAATTGTATCCTTTTGTGAATGGTAAAAGCTCGATCCACAATGCGTAATCTTGTCCTGCGCGATATTCCGGCGGATAGAGCAAGCCGTGATTCGTCAATACTTGCTTGCGTATCATGACCGTGGGATGACAAAACGGCGACTGGAAAAATGCGAACGCCCGGATTTCCGCATCATCCACAGCATAACGTACGAGTTGCTTTTTATCGCTTCCTTCAAAAAACGCTTCGACGAAGCCGCCGCAAATTCCCGTTTCGGGATGCGCTTCCAAATAATCGTATTGGCGGCGAAAACGTTGAGGCAAAGCTACATCATCGGCATCCATGCGGGCGATATATTTTCCCCGGCTTTGCGATAGCAAAACATTCAAATTGTGAGTCAATCCCCGGTTATTCTCATTTGTAATTACTTGTATGCGAGGATCGTCGTATTGCGCCAGAATCGTAGCGGAAGTATCGGTCGAAGCATCGTCTGCAACCAGCAGTTCAAAATCCGCAAACGTTTGATTCAGAATCGAGTCAACCGCTTCTTTCAAATACCTGTCGTTATTATAAACTGACATCAATACGGATATTTTAGGATTATGATTCATTTACAGGTAGTTGACTTGATTTTTTGTAATAAGTTTCGATCTTCGATTTTTCGTCTTACAAAAGTAAGGGATTTTTTCAAGAAAATAAAACCTCCCGTGAAATATAATTGCTTCAAATAGGCGGTTTCAGGGAATTTCTTAGCGCGGGCGAAATGGT